>NZ_JBHWGA010000022.1:37796-155026 GCF_042733315.1 Streptomyces sp. NPDC059718 | reverse complement strand
CCACCGATGAGGTGCCGGTGGCGGGTGGGGCGGGGCCGTTGGGGCCGGTCATCGCGGGGTTGCTGGTGCGGGAGCCGGAGCGGCGTCTGTCGGCGGCGGACGCCGAGCGGATGCTGCGGGCGAGCGCCGCCGAGACCGAGACCGAGAACGTGTCGCGGGACGGCCTCGCATCCCCGGTCGGGCCGGCCCCTGCCGTGCGCCCCCGGAGCAGCGGCACCACGACCGCCCCCGTCCGCTTGCCGCGCCCCCGGCGCCGCCGCGCCCCGCTGTGGACCGCCGCCGCCCTGGTGCCCGCCCTCGCCGGCGGGGTCGTGTACGCCGTCCCGCATTTCGGCGACCGGCACCACGGTACGGCGGCCTCGCCCTCGTCCCCGCCCGCGGTGACCACCCCGGGCACGCCCTCCTCCGCCGCGGGCCCTTCCGCGTCGCCGGCACCCTCGTACACACCGCCCCCTGTCCCGGACGGCTACCACCTCGTCGCGGAGCGGGACCGAGGCTTCTCCGTCCCCGTGCCGGACGGCTGGAAGCGCCAGGTGAGCGACGACGGGCGGCAGTTCGTCTACGTCGACCCGACGGGGCTGGTGGGCCTGCGGGTCGCGGCGCTCGACTTCGCGGGCCCCAGCCCGCTGCAGCACTTCGAGGACGTCGAGGAGCAGATGGTCCCCGACCTGGAGGGCTACGAGCGGCTGCGGATGCAGAGCACCCGGTGGCGCGGGCGGCCCGCCGCCGTATGGGAGTTCACCTTCAAGGGGACGGCCCGGGACTTCCGGGCCGTCGATCTCGGCTTCGGGCAGCCCGGGGAGCGGGAGTTCACGGTCTACCTCTCCGCTCCGTCGGACCGATGGGGCTCCTACCGGGCGGTCTTCGACAACGCGGTCGCCGGACTCCGCCTCGACGGCTAGGCGCCCGGGACGCGCGTCCCCCCGCCGCGAGCGCCCATCGGACACCAACGTCGTGTCCACTGCCGCCGGGGGGCAGCCGGATCGTCCGAACCGCGACCCCGACGCGCTCAGGCCCCGACGGGCTCCGAGCCGGCGTCGCGCTGTGCGGGGTCGCCGGCTTCTGCGGCCCCGGCCGGTACCGAGGGGGCGGCGTCCGCGAAGGTGCGCAGGTGCGGCCGGCGGTCGCGGCGGACGTCCCCGGCGACGAGGGCGACGACAGCCGCGGAACCCACGAACTCCAGCAGGCTCTGGGACGTGTCCACGAGGGACTGCGGCACCGTGCCCGCCGCGTGCGCCCACAACTCCGTGAGCGCCGACGGCATCATGAACAGCGACAGACCCACGGAGAAGCCGGTCGCGACGGGGCGGCGCCGGGCGGCGAGGAACATGCCGGCCCCGCACAGCACCGTCAGGCAGGCCCACTGGTAGGGGGCGGAAACGCCGAGCACCGCCCGCCCGGTGCCCTTGCCGACGAGCAGCTCGCCGAGCGTGCCGGGCCCGACCTCGAAGGCCGTCACCGCGTTCCGGCCGATGTAGAAGACGTTGAGCACCGCCAGCAGCAGGCCGGAGGTCGTGGCCGTGACCTTCACCGGGCGGATCCCGCCGCCGGAGACCGCGTCCGCGGCGGCCCCGTACTCCATCTGCCGCGCCAGGACCAGGAGCACGCCGAGGACGAGGGCCAGCACCACGGCGACGGCGGCGGTGCCGCCGACGGCGCTCACCGAGGCACCCGTGAGCGTGCCGAACCACGGGTCGGAGGGCGAGTCGAGCAGGAAGTACCAGACCGCGGGCAGCCGGAAGCCGAGCGTCACCGCGCACGCGGTCACCAGCAGACCGCCGGCGCCCCGGGTCTGATGGAACGTCGCCAGCCCGGCGCCCAGTTGCAGCGCCGCCAGGCCGAGGTCCAGTGAGGACGTCGCCGACAGGCCGGGCGCGTCACCGGCCGTCCACAGCGCCCATGCCCCCGGCAGGCCGCGCACGACGACGTCGTGCACGAGCCAGATCGCCGTCTGGGCGAACAGCGCGAGGCTCAGCACGGCCATGGCGACGCGTACCTGATGGAACGACACACGCGGATGGTTCACGGTGTGCGGTCTCCTTCGACCTCGGACGGCGGTTGATGCACCAGGGACCGGGCCGCACGGCGATGCGCGAGGCGCAGGGGGCGGCGGGGAGATCAGCATGACAAAGCGTCAGAGGCGATGGCCAACGCCCCCGCGATATCGGCACATCCCTTCCATCGCCGGGCGCTGATCTTCCATTCGGGCGTGCCGGGACGCCCGGTCGGCACCCGCGTCAACCGCCGAAGGACGATTCGTCAACGCGCAGTCGACGAGGCGTGAACAACCGCCGGATTGACTGAGGGGAGCGACAGCACACCACGAACGCAGACGACGGAACGGATACACGGTGGACGTCAAGAAGGTGCCGTGGAAGCGCCGGCAGGCGGATCTATGTCCCGTGCGCCGGCAGCACCGGCTGAATGCATGTGCATCTATTTAGGTGCCGGGAATTTCTCCGGTGTCATCGGTCGGTAACCGATCACGGATGGGGTCGTCACAGGGCCCCTGCGTGCCTGGTCCGGTGCCGGGTGAACGGTCAAAGTGAGGGACATGGCGGGGAAAGGCCTCGCCGGCGTCAAGAAATTGGGGTTATTCCGATGCAGGTTTCGACTGCCCGCCGTGCCGTTCCCGTTCTCGCTCTGGTCGTGGCCGGTTTCGCCGTGACGGCGTGCGGACCGGATACGAAGGACGCTTCCGGAGCCGGATCGTCCCCGTCCTCGGCGGCGGCGCCCTCCGAGATCGCGTCACCGGCCCGTGGGAATTCGGGCGACGGCGGTTCGGACGGGGAGGGCCGGGATTCCGGGGCCGGGTCGCCCGACCGTTCCGCGGGACAGGATTCCGTCGCCGATTCCGGCTCGGGGCGTGAGGGCGGAGCGCAGCGGTGCGCGTCCGCGCAGCTCTCGGTTTCCCTCGGGGACAAGGACTCCGGCGCCGGCACGACGCATTTCCAGCTGGTCTTCCGGAACACGGGCAGGACGGCGTGCACGCTCACGGGCTTCCCCGGGGTGTCCTTCCACGGGCGTGACGGCGGGCAGGTGGGAAATGCCGCGGAACGCACCACGGGGACGCCGGTCGCCACCGTGACCCTGGACCCGGAAGCCCGCGCCGTCGTCGACGCGCAGGCGCCGAACGGGCAGGCCGGGTACTCCGACGACGTGTGCGCGCTGCGGAGCGTCAACTACCTCGGCGTGTTCCCGCCCGGTTCGAAGGACCAGATCAACGTGGCGTGGAAGGCCCCGCAGTGCAGCGGCCGGGGCGCGGGTGGCCTGAAGGTCGGCCCGGTCCGGCCCGCCCGCTGACCCGCGCGTTTCGGGGGATCCGGCCACCGGGCCGGTGGCCGGATCCCCCCGGCGGTCCGGGGCCGTGACGCATGGAAGCGGAGTGCCGGTCCCACGTTCCACGTGGGGGGCGATCTGGCACGGTCGTACTATTCGATGAGCGGTGCCGTCGGAAATAATGCCGACGAGCAGCCGTCGACGCGCCCGTGGCGTGTCGTGCGAGCTGTGCCCGCCTCCGCTGTGCGGTGTTGCCGTCGGCTGACGTGCACTCCTGGCGCCGGGCGCACCCGGTCGTGAACGACCTCGCGGGCAATGAGGCCCGTCTCGGTGACAACCTTGTCAGGGGTGCCGGAGCGTGCTGTGGCCCACTTGGGTACGGGCGCCCGGGTGCGGCGTACTCATCGTCGGGAATCGGCTGACGTGCTCGACATCCCCTTGTGCGGGGGTGTGCCGACCGGGCGGCCGATCAGGGTGAACAACATCAATTCAGGTTTCACGTCGATCGCTCAACGCGTTGTGCGGCGGGTGACGGGGCGATCGCGGGAGGATACGGGTGGAAGGTCAGCGGACGGCGGGCTCGGTGAACCCATCTCCGGTTCACGACAGCGCGATAAACTACCGGGAGAGAATGAGCCTCACGGCCGAACAGGCGCAAGTTTCCGAGCGCCATTTCTCGCAATGGGAGCGGGGCCCGTTCTCGCACCTCATACGCCTTGCCGTTCCTCGTCCCGCCGTTCACCGCGGTTTTCGATTCGCCGCGAAGGGGCACCTCATCGACGGCCTGCTGTCCGCGCAGGTGTACTGCGATTCACTGACCGGGGTATCGGGCAACAACCACGACCGGGATCCGATCGTGGCCGATCTGGTGACCTCGGGCTGGATCGAGTTCCTGGGCGGGAAGAAAAGGCATGCGGTCAGGCCCGGGCAGATCTGCATTCGCGACACCAAGTCCTCCTGGGAGTTCTCCTGCTCGCCGGCGACGACCGCGCACGTCATATCGATCCCGCGGCACCTCGTCGTTCCGCACCTCGGATCGCTCAAGGCGCTCAGCGACGCGTACGTGTCGGACGTCGACGTCCCCGAGGTCCGGTTCTTCGTCAACTTCCTTGAAACGATCAAGAGGAGCAGCGGTGAACTGGAGGGTTCGGTCGCCGCGCAGCGGATGGCCAGGGACGCCCTGGCCACGCTGTTCTCCCGGATCATCTCGGAGCGCCCCGGTCCGCGGCTGGACGACCACCCCGGGGCCGTCGTGGTCGCCGCCAAGAACGTCATAGAGAAGCACCTGGAGAGCGGTGACCTGTCCCCTCCGATGGTCGCCCGGAGCGTCGGGGTGTCCCTGCGGACGCTGCACCGGTGCTTCTCGGCGTCGGACGACTCCGTCATGGCGTTCGCCCGGCGGAGGCGGTTGCAGAGGGCGCACGACGAGCTCATGAACGTGGGCGGCGGGGCCGGGATGTCGGAGATCGCGGCGCGTTGGCACTTCTCGGACGCCAGTCACTTCATCAGGCACTTCAAATCGTTCTACGGGGCCACTCCGGCCGCGTACTTGAGAGACCAGAGAAAGGTCGGTCCGTCATGACCCGAGTCCAGGACCCGCTCGCGCCGGTCGCATCCGCCTACACCGACGTCGTGGAGGGACTGGCCGGCGTGGCCACCGGGCGCACCCGCAGGGGTGCGGGCGGCGCCCTGCTGGCCGTCACCGGGGCGCCGGTCGCCTCGCTGAACGGCATCCTCGCCCCGGCGCTGGAACCGAGTGCGGAAGAGATAGCAGCGCTGGCGGCCTCAGAGCCGTGGGACGTCCCCTGGAGCATCTACGTGCGCGGGGTGCCCGGAGCCGAGGTCACCGAGGTGGCGGCACGGCACGGGCTGACCCGGTTCGACCGCACACCGCTCATGATCAGGGACGCAGCAGAGGGAATGCCGCCGGAGCCCGTCGACGGGTCCCTGACCGTCCGCGCGCTGGACGGCGGCGAACTCGGCCTGTACGCCCAGGTGATGGCGGAGGGCTTCGAAGCACCGTACGCGTTCTTCAGCATGTTCGCCGATCCGGGCGTCGCCCGCGTCGAGGGCTTCACCTGCTACCTGGCCGAGGTGGACGGCGTTCCGGTGGGGACGGGGCTGGGAGCCGTGGCCGGTGGTCTGACGGGGATCTTCAACATCTCCACGCTCCCGGAGTACCGGCGCCGCGGCTACGGGAGGGCCGTCACCATGGAGATCGTGCGCGCGGGCCACGCCGCCGGTGCCACCACCGCGTACCTCTACGCGAGCAGCATGGGCGAATCCGTGTACGCCTCGGCGGGCTTCCGCACCGAGGAGCAGCTGACCATGATCTCGGCTCCGCAGCAGGCGTGACGACCGGTGCGGCCCGGCCGGACGGCGTCCCGCGTCGCCGGGCCGGGCCGGGGCACCTGGAGTCCCCGCCTTTCACGGCCGCCGGGGGAAGTCGTGCACCATCGCCACCCTCGGCTCCAGGACCTGCCGTGGCACCGTGTGGTCCGTGTGGACCGCCACCGGCATGGTCACCACGACCTCCAGCGAAGGCTTGAGCTCCCCGCCGAGGGCGGCGGACCGGGTGTCCGCGCCGGATCGGGGCCCGTCCTGCCGGGTCCCGATCACGAGGGGAACGGTCAGGCCGAGGTCGGCCAGGGCTCCTTCGAGGTACCCGGCCGGCAGTGACTCGTGGGGGAGCAGGCAGGACAGGACCGCGGAAAGGAGCCGGTGCTCGTCCTCGGCGCGGTCGGCCCACGCCGTGAGCAGGTACGACAGCCGGAACCAGCGGGGCGGTCGCCGATGCGCGGTGAACGTGCCGGCGGGATCGCGCAGTGCCGCCGTACCGTGCTCCCGAGCGGCCGTCTCCTCCCGCACGTCGTAGAGGTGCGCGTTCACGGTGGGAGCCTCGCGCCGGGTCGCCCAGGCGCGGGTGGGAGCGTCGAAGACGATGTCCGCGGCCCCGCCCGGCAGCGCCCGCGCGGACAGCAGGCGCCGCAGCGCCTCGTCGACCTCGTGGATCACCGGTGGGCTCCCGGGGTGCCGGCGCGTGCGCCCTCCGTGAGGCGGGGCCGTGGCCGCCGGGTGATCGCCTCGGCCGCCCTCCCTGCCTTACCTGTTGTGCCTGTCGTGCCTGTCGTGCCTGTCGTGTGTGCCGCCATCGTCGTCACCGCCCTGTCCCACGCGTTCCGGGCGCCGGGCCGGTGGGGGTCCGGCCCGGCGCCCGGCCGGGCCGTCAGTCCTTGCTGTCCTTGGCCTTCGTGCCGTCGGGGGCGACGGCGAACCAGGTGCCGCCGACGCCCTCGCCCTTGGTGTCCCCGGCCGCCGTGTCCTTGGAGAACTTGTAGACCGGCCAGCCCCCTATGGTCAGCTGATGTGTGCCGTCGGGCCTGGTGACCGCGGAGATCGTGCTGCTGTCCAGCCCCTTGAAGGTGATCTCGTCGTTGACGAGGACGGGCGGCCAGGTGACCGCGCAGGCGTCGACGCAGGTCGCCTTCGAGGGATGTGCGGAGTCCGGGTCGAAGCGGTAGAGCGTCCTGCCCTCACCGTCCACCACGGTGCTGCCGAGACCGTCGTTGTGGCCGAGCTGCACGGTGGCGGGCCAGTAGCCCCCGGACGGGTTGGTCGACCCGGACCCCTGACCGCCGGAGGCGCCGTTACCGGTACCGCCGTTACCGGTACCGCCGTTCGCGGCGCCGCCGGATCCGGCGTCCTGCGAGGCAGCGGCGGGCGCGGCGGGAGCCTGGGACGCGGATCCGCCGTCGGGGTCACCGCATCCGGCGAGCAGCAGGACACCTCCGAGTGCTGCGGCCATGCCGAGCGATGCGTAGGAACGCGACATTGCTTCTTCCCTTGCTGTGTTCGTACGAGCAGGTGCACACGGCACGCGGGGGCGCACCGCTCCCACGGGGCGATGCCGTGCCACCGACAGGCAACCGCGCGGGCATCCACGTTCCATGGACGTCTCGTTGACGACCCGTTCGCGGGCGACCCGGCGCGGCTCCCGGGGCGGCCGGGAGGCAGGACCTATCCGCCCCCGTCCAGCTCCTTGATCCTGGTCCGGATGTCGTCGCCCCGCCCGTGGCCCATCGCGTCGAAGGCGTCCAGGGCGTCGCACCAGGCGTCCCGCGCGTCCGCCGGCCGGCCCATGCTCCGGTAGGTGTCGCCGAGCCGGCCGAGGGTGTCGGCACTGCCGTACAGGACGCCGATCGCGCGGTAGCGGGCGAGGGCCTCCCGGTAGGCGGACACGGCCTTCTCGTGCCGGCCCAGTCGATGATGCGCGTAGCCGATGCTGTCGTGGGTGTCCGCCGAGCCGCACACGTCACCGACCGCGTCGTGCAGGGGCACGGCCTCCCGGCAGTGGACCAGGGCCTGGTCGTACTGTCCGAGCAGGGCGTGGTACCAGCCGACCGCGTTGAGCGAGCGTGCCGTCGTCACGGCGTCGCCGCTCGCCCGGCTCAACTCCAGCGCCCGTGAGGCGTGGTCCAGCGCGCCGCGTACGTCGCCCAGGCGCTCGGCCAGCCATCCGGCCTGGCGGTAGGCGTTCGCGGCGGTGGCGGCGTCCCCGGTCCTGACGAACAGCTCCACCGAGCGCGCCATGTGCCCACGGGCCTCCTCCATGCGACCGAGCGTCGCCGTCGCCCGGGCGAGCCCCAGGAGGGTGTGCGCCTCGGCGAGCAGGTCCCCCAGGCGGTGCGTCGCGCCCAGGGCCGCCCGGTGGGTCACCTCTATCTCGTGCCATCCGAACCGGCGGTCCAGGTAGGGCCTGACGGCCCAGGCGAGTCGCCACGCGTGCGTGTCGAAGGACCGGTCGGAGGCCAGGCCGACGCAGGCGACCAGCGCGGCGTGCTCGGCGTCGAACCATCGTCGTGCCGCTTCGCCGCCGCCCCCGCGGGCGAACTCCTCGACGTACGCGCCCGGCGACGCCGGGGGTATGCCGATGTCGTCCCGGCCGGAGGTGAAGAGCCGCCTCGCGTGGCCGGCGCTGTGCAGGTAGTGGTCCAGCAGCCTGCGGCGCCCCGCGTCCTGTTCGTCCTCCGTCTCCGTCGAGTCGAGCAGTTCGGAGGCGTACGCGCCCAGCAGGTCGTGCGAGGCGAACCGGCCGGGGCAGCGCTCGTCCACGAGATGGGCCTGGAGCAGTTCGTCCAGCAACCGGCGCGTGTGCGCCATGGAGAACCCGCCGAGGCTCGCCGCGGCACCCGGCCCGATGTCGGGGCCCGGATGGAGCGCGAGCATCCGGAACAGCCGCGCGGCATCGGTGCCGAGCGCCCGGTAGGAGCAGGCGAAGGCGGCGCGGACGTCGGCCGCCGCGTCGCCGCTGCGGAAGGCGTCGAGGTCACCGGCGCTGTCGTGCAGTTCCGCCGCGATGACCGACAGCGGCATGGCCGGGCGGGTCACCGCGCGGCCGGCGGTGATCGCCAGCGCCAGCGGCAGCCGGCAGCACATCGCGACGATGTCCGCGACCGCCTCGGGCTCGGCCGCCGTCCTGGTACCTCCGAGACGACGCGTCAGGAGGCTGTGTCCCTCCGACGCCGACAGCACGTCCAGGGGGATCGGCCGGGCACCGTCGACGGCCACGAGGCCGGCCATCTGGTCGCGGCTGGTCACGATCACCAGGCAGCCGGGCGCCCCCGGCAGCAGGGGCCGGACCTGGGCGGCGTCGCGCGCGTTGTCCAGGAGCAGCAGCACGCGCCTCCCGGCGAGCCAGGTGCGGTGCAGGGCCGCCAGCGCGTCGACGTCCTGCGGCTCGCTCCCGACGCTGGCGCCCAGGGCGTCCAGCACCGTGCGCAGGGCCTGTTCCGCGCCGAGCGGAGGACCCGCGTGGTCGAAGCCCCGCAGATTGAGGAAGATCTGCCCGTCGGGGAAGCCGTCGGCGACCTGCCGGGCCCAGTGGACGGCGAAGGCCGTCTTCCCGACGCCCGCCATGCCGGTGACGACGCTCACCGCAGCCCCGCTCTCTGCCGGCAGGACCGTCGCGACGGACAGTTCGGCCTCCCGGCCGACGAACGGCGCCGGGCCCGCGGGCAATTGGGCGGGCGTCGCCGCCGCGGAGGGGACCTGCCCGCGGGCGATGTCCACCTGCTCCGCAAGGGCCTGCTCCGTACGGGCCTGGGCCGTACGGGTCCGGTCCGCCGGGGCGACGAGATCGCCGTCCGCACGCAGCACGCGCTGGAACATCCGCTGGAGGCCCGGGCCGGGGTCGACGCCGAGCTCCTCCGCCAGCAGTTCCCGTCCCTCGCGGTAGGTGGCCAGGGCCGCAGCCTGCCGTCCCGACCGGTAGAGGGCGAGCATCAGCATCTCCCGGAACCGCTCGTCGAGCGGGTGCTCGCTCACGAGGCCGGTCAGCTTGCCGACCGCCTGCACGTGCGAACCGAGGTCGATCTCGGCTCTCATGAGCATCGCCTCGCCGGACAGCCGTTGCTCACCGAGCCTGTGCCGCTGGGAGTCCGCGTACGCGCCGCGGACTCCCGACAGGGCCGATCCCTGCCACAGCGCCAGGGCCGCACGTGCGTGCCCGGCCGCCTCCTTCGGGCTCCCCGCGTCGAGGGCGCGCTCCGTCCGGGTGAGCAGCTCCTGGAAGATCCCGAGGTCGAGTCCGTCCGGTGGCATACGGAGCTGGTAACCGCGCCCCACGGACTGGATCGTGGAGGACGCGCCCTCCCCGGCGGGGGCCAGCGCCCTGCGCAGCCGGTGCACGTAGGTGCGCAACGTGCCCAGCGCGGAGGCGGGCGTCCGCGTACCCCACACCGCGTCGATCAGTTCGCCGGCCGACACCTGGGCACCGTCGGCCAGCAGGAGCGCGGCCAGCACCGCTCGCTGCTGGGGCGGTCCCAGGTCGACCTCGTCCGCACCCCGCCATGCCCTGACCGGCCCCAGGACGGCATAACGCAACTGGTCCTTCAATGGTCTTCCTTCTGGGCATCCCTGATGCCACGCCGTGTGCGGCGGGCCGCCCGCGCCGAGGCCGGCCCGCGGGAACCGCCTTACGCGCCGGTCGGTCGCCAGATCCAGCTCGGCCGCCGATAGGCGATCCCGAAGCCGTACCGCAGCATGTTCCGGTAGGAGGGGTTCGGGTCTTCCGGGGTCGAGGGCCCGGTCTCCACGACGAGCCACTCGCAGCCCGCCTCCCGGGCCGCCAGGGCGCGGGCGTGGATGAGGGCCCCCTGCGCCCCGAGGTCGCGCGCCTGCGGCAGGGTCCCTCCCGCGAAGAGGGAGGCCACCCGGCCGTGGATCCGGAGGTTGCCTCCCGCGACGATGTTCCCCTCGCCGTCCCACACACCGAAGGGACGCCATGAGGGATGCCCCGCCGTGGCGACGGCGGCGGGCGGGAAGCACCGTCCGCCGATCCCCGTCGCGGTGGCGACCGTACGCGCCCACTCCGCGGCGTGCCGCGGTCGTACGACCTCCACGGACAGGCCGTCACCCGGTCGGAGGGAGCGACCGGCGGCGATGACGTCCTCCACCGGAGCCGCGAACTTGACCACCCCCGCGCTGCCCCGCAGCGCGAACTTCTCGGCGATCCGGTCCCAGTCCGCGGGCAGCACGGAGGGCGCGAACTGCAGAACGGCCAGGCCGGGCCGGTGAGCCGTGTAGAAGTCGAGCACGTCGGCGACGAGGCCCGCCGTGACCGGTGTCCCGAAGCCGAACCCGAGCGCCCTGCTCCAGAAGCTGTCGGGGTCGTCACCGACCGACAGGCAGACGCCTCCGTGGAGCCGTGCCGCCGCCATGGCCAGGTCGACGCGGTCCTGTCCGGCCACCAGACCCTCGAACTCGAACATCTCCTCCGCCTCCGCCGACTCCAGGAGGGGAAGGATGCCGCTCGGAATCTTCATGGAACCCCCGTGATGCGCCACTCGCCCCCGTGCCGCCCCCGCGCCCGCCCGGACCGCCCCGCGATGCGCGGGGCCGCCCGGGGTTTCCGCGACCTGGGCGAAGTCTTCCGGCCCCAGTTTTCCCGGCCGTCACGGCGATTAATAGAACGGACGTGCCAAATGTGTTTCCCCGTCGGCCGCTTGGCGCGGGGAGCTCCCCGGCCGCCTCACACGACGGTGGTGACGACCGCGTGACGGTCCCTCAGGAGCGGGATGATGCGCTCCAGGGCGAGGCCGCGGAAGTGGGGGCTGTCGCGGTGGGCCTGGAGGGCGGCCCGGTCCTCGTAGCGCTCGACCAGCACGATGTCCCCGTCGTCGGTCCCGTCCGGGTGGAAGACCTGGTAGCCCAGGCAGCCCGGTTCGTCCCGGGAGGCCCGTACCAGTGCCGTGAGCGTGGCGAGGACGGTGTCGCGGCTGCCGGGCCCGGGGCTCCACCGGGCGATCACGACGACCTGGCCCGGCTGGGCGTCGGTCAGCGGCCACGTTGCCTCGGGGGTGTCGTTCATCGGCTCGGTGCTCCCGTCGTCCGCGGCGTGGATGGCACGCACACCGGCCACCCAGGGGCATGGTGGCACCCGTCCACGGGGAGGTCGCTGCCCCGAGGGGCGTGTCCCCTCCCCTTCGCCCGGAGGCCGGACACCGTGGAATCGCCCCCGGATCTCCGAGGCGGGGCCGGACGGCGGTTTCGCCGATGAGCCGGCCATCGATCCACGGTGACGCCAGGACGGCACGCGGGTTCTATGGGGGCGGCGGTGTGCCCGGGGATAGTGGGAGCGGTGGCCGCCGGCCGATGCGTCTGCGGACCGGCCCTGCCCTGCCTCGCCCGGGGTTCGGTGCTGCCGTCCGCCCGGGCCGCATGCCGGGGCCCGGACGAGCCCGGCGGGGAGCGGCCGGCCGCGACGTCCGTCTGCGGACCGCGCGGTGAAGTCCCCTCGCCCCCTGACGCCGGAAGGATCCGATGGCAGCCCCTCCTGACGAGCCGGCGGCTGCGGACGACGAGGCGGGGGCCGTGCGCCGTCCCGGCCCCGCACCGCTGCCCCGGCGGACGCGGAGGACGCGGAGGACGAACGCGATTGCCGAGGCCGACGCCACCAGGAGCCGGAACCCCCCTGACCGGTCCACGCACAGGACCGTGACGATGCGCGCCGGCCAGGCCGCCGCCCTTCCGGTCGAACCCGAGGACACGTCCGGGGGGTCGCCCTCCGGCTACGCGGACGGATTCGCGGCCGGGCTCGCCTTCGCCTCGTACCCCGAGGCGCCCGCTGCCGAGGGCGGTCCGACGCCCGGGGCCGAACCGCATGGGAACGCCGGCCGGGAGGGGACCGCGCCCCGGCCTCCCCCGGCCGCAGGCCCCGCCGGCTGCTGCCGGCGGGTGCCTGTCTGGCGGCCGGCCTGCTGGTGTGCGTTCCCTTCCTGGTACCGGGTTCGGACTCCGGCGAGGGCGGTTCGACGGCCGCCCCCCGCCCCGGCTCGGCGCCGGGCATCGGGTCCTCCCCGGCCGGAACCGTCCCGGCGAGCCCGCTCGACGTGACACGACCGTCCCCGGGACGGACTCCGGGGCAGCCGTCCGCGGGCGTTGCCGCGAGCGACGCCCCGCCGTCCCCTCGGGATCCCGAGGTGGGCGAGGCCGCCCCCAAAGCGGAGAGCGGCGAGGTTCCCGCCTCCGTGGGACCCTCCTCCTCCGAGGTGGTTCCCGGTGTGGCGATACGGAGTCACGCTTCCCGAAGGTGCATCGACGCGGGCTCCGCGGAGGGCGTGCCGCTGAGGCTCCGGGACTGCACGGTCGGCGCCGGACAGTCGTGGCGGATCGTTCCGGAGGACAGGAGCATCCGGATCGCGGGTACGTGCATGGACGTCGCGGGCGGATCCACGGCCGACGGTGGGCCGTCCAGCTGGCCGACTGCAACGGCGCCGCATCCCAGAGGTTCCGGCTCAACCCTGCCCACGACCTGGTCAACCTCCAGGCCCACAAGTGCGTGGAGGCCATGGACGCGCACGGAGGCCGGCACGACGCTGCGGCTGTGGACCTGTACGGGCGCGGACAACCAGAAGTGGAGCGCCGGCTGATCCCCCGGCCCGCGGGTCACGCGGCAGGGGCAACGGCGACCGCCACCGTGGGCAGGACCGGCCGCGGGCGGTCCGTCCCCGTCGGCCGCCCGCCGTCAGGCCGGCGGAGGGACGCCCCGTTCGCGCCGCGGCCGCAGTATCACCAGCGCGAGCACGAAGGCCGCGGCGAGCAGGGCCGCGCCGGTGCCGAAGGCGAGGCGGAAGCCCGCGGTGAGGGCGGACGCCGCGTCGTGCCCGTCGGCGACGAGGGCGTGCGTCCGGGAGCCGGCGAGGGTGGACAGGACGGCGACGCCGAGGGCACCGCCCACCTGCTGGGTGGTGTTGAACAGGCCCGAGGCGACCCCCGCGTCCTCGGGGCCCGCGCCGGACATGCCGAGCACCGTCAGCGCGGAGACGGCGAGGCCGAAGCCGGCCGCCAGCAGCATCGTGGGCAGCAGGTCGGCGGCGTAACCGGCGTGGACGGGCAGCCGGGTGAGCAGACCGAGTGCCACCACCAGCAGGGCGAGCCCGGTGAGCAGGACGCGGCGTTCGCCGAAGCGCGCGCTCAGCCGGGCGGAGAGCAGCAGCGAGACGGTGCCGATGGACAGCGCGGCGGGCAGCATGGCCAGCCCCGTGGCAGCGGCACCGTACCCCCGGACGTTCTGCAGGTAGAGCGCCATGAGGATCTGGAAGCCGAAGAGGGCGGAGATCATCAGCACTTGGACGAGGTTGGCTCCGGAGACCTCGCGTGAGCGGAACATGCGCAGCGGCAGCAGCGGGGACGCCGCCGTCGCCTGGCGGACCACGAAGGATCCCAGGAGCGCCGCGGCCAGGGCGGCGAGGCCGAGGGTGCGTGCGGAGGCCCAGCCGTGACCGCCGGTCTGGACGATCGTGTAGACGCCGGTCATCAGGCCCGCCGTGACCAGGAGTGCGCCGAGGGCGTCGGCGCCCCGGGCGGGGGGACGTGCCGGGTCGGGTTCCAGCACGCGCGCCGCCAACAGCGCCGCCGCCAGCCCGATGGGCAGGTTGATGAAGAAGATCCAGTGCCAGCCGGCGGCCTGGGTGAGCACACCGCCGAGCACCTGGCCGATCGACGCCCCGGCGGCGCCGACGAAGCTGAACGCGCCGATGGCCCGGCCGCGTTCACGGGGTTCGGGGAAGAGCGTGACGAGCAGGCCGAGGCTGACGGCTGAGGTCATCGCGCCGCCGATGCCCTGGAGGAAGCGGGCGCCGATGAGCACGGCCTGCCCGGTGGCGAGGCCGCACAGGAGGGAGGCCCCGGTGAAGACGGCCAGCCCGGCGATGAACATCCGCTTGCGCCCGAGGAGGTCGCCGAGCCGTCCGGACAGCAGGAGCAGCCCGCCGAAGGCGATCATGTAGCCGTTGACGGTCCAGGTCAGGTCGGCGGGGGAGAAGTGCAGGTCATGCTGGATGGCGGGCAGTGCCACGGTGACGATGCTGCCGTCCAGGATGATCATCAGCATCCCGGCGCACAGAACCGCGAGGGCCAGTCCGCGGGATCGGTGGTCGGGGGCGGCTCCCGTGGTCGCCGCCGCGGGCGAGAGCTGTGCGCGTAAAGGCATGGCGTCGTCTCCTGGTTGTCGAGGACCCAGCTAAGACGCTAGCAGATGGTTTTGTTGAAGACTATTTGTTTCGGGCCTTCTGAGGCCCGGTCAGTACGACTGGAGCTCCACGAGGCTGCCGTCCGGTGTGCGCAGATGCGCGGTCCGCAGCCCGGGGCTCCACTCGGGCCGGTCCCGGGGTTCGGTCACGACGCTCGCACCGTGCGCGGTCAGCTTCCCCGCGGCCGCCTCGACGTCGTCCACCCGCAGGACGAGCATGGCCGCGTCCTGTGCGGGGGCGTGCGCGGGCAGGGCCTCGGTGCCGATCGCGCGGGCGAGCGCGGCGCGGGAGAAGAGGGTGAGGGCGGCCTCGCCGCCCAGGTCCCAGTTGGCGTATCCGGCCTGCGGGATCACCTTGACGGGCTCTATGCCGAGCAGGTCGCGCAGGGCTGCGGTCCAGAAGCGGGCGGCGGTGTCGAAGTCCTCGACGAGGAGGCGCGGGTACAGGTCGTCCATGTCGTGATCGTATTCCGCTCCCGTTCAGGGGAGTTGGTCCCTTGATGGGGCGGAAGGGCCTCCGACGGGCCATAGGATGGCGCGGTGCTGGTGAAGTGGATTCGCTGCGGAATCGTCGATCGTGCCGGATTCGAGCGCGGGCAGCGGAAATGGGCCAACGGGCTCATGGGGGAGCCGGGGTTCCGGGGGCAGGGCGGCGGCTGGAGCCGCAGCCAGCCGGGCGTCGCCCACCTCTTCGCGTTCTGGGAGGACCGCGAGTACCACGACGCCTTCATGGCCGGCGCGCACGACCGCCTTGCGGCCGCCCAGGCCGGCACCTATGAGAGCCTCGGCGTCAAGCTCTTCGAGCACCGCCTGGACGTCAAGGTCGGCTTCCGCCCCCGCTTCGCCGACAGCGACCTGCTGCGGCTGGCGCACTGCAAGGTGCGGCCGGACCGTGTCGAGCACTTCGTGCTGATGCAGGAGAAGGTCTGGAACCCCGCCATGGCCGGATCCCCGGGGATGCTGCGCGGGGTCTTCGCGCAGGGACCCGAGTCCGACTTCCTGGTGCTGTCCATGTGGGACTCGGCGTCCGAGCACGCCAAGTACCGGGACGGCTCCATCCTGCGACTGTCCGAACGTGCCGATCTCGACGCCGACGTGCTCACCGTCGCCGGTGACGTCGTCGACCTGGAACAAGCCTGGTCGATATGACGGCACGGCGACCGGGGAGCACCCCGGGAGCCGCCGCGATCAGCCCTTCCCGCCCTGCGCGGGGCGGGTGATCACCGAGAAGTACGCGCCGTGCGGATCGTCGAGCACGGCGACCCGCCCGACGTGCTCGAGGTCGAACGGCGGCACGGAGACGCTGCCCCCGAGCTCGGTGGCCCGCGCGGCGGCCGCGTCGGTGTCGGCGACGGAGAAGTAGTGCATCCAGTGCTGGGGTATCTCCTGCGGCCAGGCGTCGTTCATGAGCAGGATGCCGCCGAACTTCCGGTCCGTTCCCTCCACTTGGAGCTCGGTGTACGAGCTGTCCCCGGCGAACGGGTGGGTCTCGCCCGTCCAGCCGAAGACGTTGCGGTAGAAGGCGCGGGAGCCGTCCACGTCCCGGGTGTTGAGCTCGATCCAGCACAGCGCGCCCGGCTCGTCGAGCAGGCCCGCGCCGCTGAACCGGCCCGGCTGCCACGCGGCGAACTCCGCCCCGTGCGGGTCCGTGAACTGCGCGAAGCTGCCCTGGTCGAAGACCGCCATCGGCGGTACGCACACCGAGCCGCCCGCCGCCTCGACCGCCTTGGCCGTGTCGGTCACGTCGCCCGTGGCCATGTAGGTGATCCACCGCGGCCGGTCGCCCTCGGCCATCACGGGCCCGACGGCCGCCACGTGCTCGCCGCGCAGGCTGAAGAAGGTGTATCCCCCGGCCTCCGGGGGGCCCGCCTGGGAGTCCCAGCCGAACAGGCCGCCGTAGAACGCACGGGAGGCCTCGATGTCGGGACTGCTCAGATCGGTCCAGCAGGGTGTGCCGGGAACGAACGACGTGGTCTTCATGGCGGCCTCCAACCGTGGCGCGCGCGAACGCGCCCCCCTCTTCATGCTGAGTCTGAGGTACGCCACTGACAATCGGGGGCGGGACGCCCGGCCTGTGGACGGAGCCGGCGACCGTCCGCCGGGGCCCGTGGCAGGCCCGCGGCAGGCCTGCGGCGGGGTCCGCCCACGGCCTGCGCCGGGGACCGCCGCGACCTTGCTCGCGCGTACGAATTACAGTGAGGCCATGGCCCGACCGCGTCGCATAGTGCTCATCAGGCACGGAGAGTCCCAGGGCAATGCCGACGACACGATCTACGAGCGGGTGCCCGACCACGCGCTGACCCTCACCGCGAGAGGGGAGGAGCAGGCCCGCGCGGCGGGCAGGGAGCTTCGGGAGCTGTTCGGCGAGGAGCGGGTGCAGGCCTTCGTCTCGCCATATCGCCGGACGCATCAGACCTTCCACCTGCTCGGTCTCGAGCCGTGCCGTACCCGCGCCAAGGAGGAGCCCCGACTGCGCGAGCAGGACTGGGGGAACTACCAGGACGCCGAGGACGTGCAGCGGCAGCGCAAGGCCAGGGACGCCTACGGTCACTTCTTCTACCGCTTCGCCCAGGGCGAGTCCGGGGCGGACGTCTACGACCGCGTCGGGTCCTTCCTGGAGACGCTCTACCGCGCCTTCGACAAGCCCGAGTTCCCGCCGAACGTCCTGCTCGTCACGCACGGGCTCACCATGCGGCTGTTCTGCATGCGGTGGTTCCACTGGACCGTCGACGAGTTCGAGTGCCTGTCGAATCCCGACAACGGCGAGACGCGGATGCTGCTGGCCGAACCCGACGGCCGGTACCGGCTCGACCGGCCCTTCGCCCGCTGGCGGACCACCGACTCCGACCTGGCGCGATATCACGGGTGAGATTGCGCACAGGACGATTGACCCGGGTGGCACCGGATGTCAGAGTTCTCCCGCCATGACCGCTGACCCCCATGACCTCCCACGCCGCCGCGCGCTGTCCAGCCTGCGCGGTCTCGCCCTGGGCGACGCCCTCGGCTCCCAGTTCTTCGTGCCGGCGCACTACCCGGCACTGCAGGGCCGCACGCTGCCGCCGGGAACCTGGCAGTGGACGGACGACACCGAGATGGCGTGCTCGGTCGTCGCGGTCCTGGACTCGCACGGCGCCGTCGACCAGGACACCCTGGCCGCCTCCTTCGCGGCGCACCACGACTTCGACCGCGGCTACGGCCCCGGCGTGAACCGGATGCTGCGGCTGATCCGGCAGGAAGGCGCCGACTGGCGCACGCTCGCGGCCGAGATGTTCAACGGCCAGGGTTCCTGGGGCAACGGCGCCGCCATGCGCGTGGCGCCCCTGGGCGCCTGGTACGCGGGCGAGCCGGAGAAGGCCGCCGAGCAGGCCGAACTGTCGGCGTACACCACCCACCAGCACCGCGAGGCCGTCGTCGGCGCGATGGCCGTCGCGGCCGCCGCCTCGCTCGCCGCGGACCCGGCCGGCCCCGGCGACCCCGCGGACCTGATCACCCGCGTCGTGGCGCTGCTGCCGCGCAGCGCCGTGCACGCCGGGCTGCGCCGCGCCGTCGACATGCTCGACTACGACGACGTGGCCACCGTCGCGGCGGTGCTCGGCAACGGCCGCCGCACCAGTGCGCACGACACCGTCCCCTTCGCCCTGTGGTCCGCCGCGCGGGGCCTGGGCGACTACGAGGGCGCCTTCTGGACCACGGCCCGCGCGGGCGGCGACGTGGACACCACCTGCGCCATCGTCGGCGGGATCATCGCCGCCGGCGCCGGTGGCGAGCCCCCGCGGGAGTGGCAGGAGCGGTGCGAGCCCCTGCCGGAATGGCTGCCCGCCGGCTGAGCCGCGCCCGCCGGCCCCGCCCCCGGGCCTCCCAACCCTCTGCATTGTCACGGCCCTGTCACAGACTGCGCCCTCGGGCCCGTACCGCGTTTGCGCAGCTCGTCGGCGCGCCTAGCCTGTCGGCCACGCCGTCCGGCCGATCTTCGCCGGACGCGCAGTCGAGCACCGGTCCCGCGCGCAGCCCCCGGGCGCCGTACGACCGGCGGGGAGGGGTTCTCATGTCCGACACACCGTCCGACGCCGCGCCGACGGCGCAGGCGCCCGCGCAGGCACATCCGCAGGCACATCCGCAGGCACCGCTGCGGAAGCACGGTCCACCCGTCCATCCGGCGCCGCCGTACCCGCGTCCCTGGACGCCCCCGCCACCGCCCCCGCCGCCGGCGTGGGTGATCGCGAGCCGCTCGCGGACCCCACGCGCCGCACGGCCCGCCGTGCTGTGGACGGCGCTGCTCACCGGTGTGCTGGCCGCGGTTCTGCTGCGCGGCGGCCTGGGGATCAACCTGTTGCTGGTCAGCGTGCCCGCCGCGGCCGCGGCCGCGGTCGCCGCCCTCGACCACGGACGGCGGCTGCGGCCCTGGTCGGCCCTCTGGGCGGTGGCGGGCCTGACGCTGCTGCTCATTCCGGCGCTGCGGGACGCCTGGTGGCCGTCGTTCCTGGCCGTCGCCGCCGCCGCCTTCCTGGGCTCGCTGGCCCTGCACGGCGGCCGCCGCTGGCCGGGCGTCCTGCTCGGCGGCGTCGGGCTGTGGTCCGCTCCGGCGTCCGCGATCGGCTGGGCGCTGCGCGGGCTGCGCGAGCGGTCCGCCCGCGACCGCAGCCGACTGCTGCCGATGCTGAAGACCGTCGGCGTGACCGTCGTGCTCCTCGTCGTCTTCGGCGCGCTCTTCGCGGGGGCCGACGCGGCGTTCGCCGACCTCTTGGGCGACCTCATGCCCGATGTGACCGTCACCGACGCCCCCCTGCGCGTCCTGCTCCTCCTCGTCGGGACGCTGTTCGCCCTCTGCGCGGCGTGGACCGCCGCGGCGCCGCGCCGCTGGGACCGGATCGAGGTGAAACCGGGACGCGCGCGCCGGCGCGCCGAGTGGGCACTGCCGTTGGTCGTCCTCGCGGCGCTGTTCGCGGCCTTCAACGCCGTCCAGCTGGCGGTGCTGTTCGGCGGCTACGAGAAGGTGCTCGCCAAGACCGGCCTGACCTACGCGCAGTACGCCCGGCAGGGCTTCTGGCAGCTGCTCGTCGTCACCCTGCTCACCGTGGTGGTCATCGCCCTCGCCCAGCGCTGGGCGCCGCGCGGCACCGACCGCGACCGCATGCTCGTGCGCTCCGTCCTCGGCACGATCTGCGTGCTGACCCTGGTCGTGGTCGCCTCCGCGCTGCGTCGCATGGACCTGTACGTCGACGCGTACGGGCTGACCCGGCTGCGGATCTCGGTGGCGGGTGTGGAGCTGTGGCTGGGGCTGCTGATCGTCCTGGTCATGGCGGCCGGGGTGTTCGGCGCGCGCTGGCTGCCGCGCGCCGTGGCGGTGAGCGCCGCGGCGTCCGTCCTCGCCTTCGGGCTGGTGTCGCCGGACGCACTCATCGCCGACCAGCAGGTGAGCCGCTACGAGAGCACCGGCAAGATCGACCTGGAGTACCTGCGGCACCTGTCCGCGGACGCCGTCCCGGAGCTGGACCAGCTGCCGGAGCCGCAGCGCTCCTGCGCCCTGGAGAAGATCGTCGAGCACCTCTACGAGGACGGCACCGAGGCCTGGTTCACCACCAGTCTGGGTGAGGTCCGGGCGCGGTCGCTGCTCGACGGGCGCCCGCCGCAGACCGGCGGCCGGCCGTGCGACGCGGCGGGGCTGCCGGGCCTCTACGACGAGTGGGGCGATCCGGTCTTCCCGTGAGGCGGAACGCCGTGTGCCGCCGCCCCGGCCTCCCCCCGGGCCGGGCGGCGGCGCCGGCATCAGGCCGCGGGCACGCCCGCGCTGCCGCTGAGCGCCTCCAGGTCGCTCTTGCGGACCCGGATCACGAACAACGCCGTGACCAGGGCGAGCGCGACGAGCCCCACGGCCGCGTAGAACGCGGTCGAGATGCCGTGCGCGAGGACCTCGTGGCCCCACGGCGGCGGCAGCTCGTGCGTCCGCTGGAAGGCGGCCTGCTGCTCCCGGGTGGCGTGCGCCAGGAAGTCCGGGACGAGACCGGTGGCCTTGTCGCGGCTCGCGGTGCCGAACACCGTCACCAGGATGGACAGCCCGAGCGAACCGCCCACCTGCTGCATCGCGTTGAGGAGCCCGGAGGCGGCCCCCGCCTCGTGCTGGGCGACACCGGAGACGGCCGTCAGGGTCAGCGTGACGAAGTTCAGGCCCATGCCGAAGCCGAAGAGCAGCATGGGACCGAGCACCCCGCCCACGTAGCTGCTGCCGGGGTCGATCAGGGTCAGCCACGCCATCCCGGAACCGGTCAGCGCCGAGCCGGCCACGAGGAACGGCTTCGGCCCGAGCACCGGCAGGAAGCGGGTGGACAGCCCTGCCCCGGTCACGATCGCCGCGGTGACCGGGAGGAAGGCGAAGCCGGCCGCGATGGGGCTGTAGCCGAGCACGTTCTGCACGAAGATGACGATGAAGAAGAACATCCCGAACATGGCCGCGGCCAGGCTCAGCATCATCAGGTAGGTGCCCGAGCGGTTGCGGTCGGCGAACATCCGCAGCGGGGTGATCGGCTCCCGGGCCCGCCGCTCGATGACGACGAAGGCGCCGAGCAGCACGACGGCGGCCGCGAACGAGGACACGGTCAGGGTGTCCCGCCAGCCCGAGTGGGCGGCGCGGATGAAGCCGTAGACGAGCGAGGCCATGCCAAGCGTCGAGGTGACGGCTCCGGCGACGTCGAACCGCCCCGGGTGCCGCTGCGACTCGCTGATGAAGCGCGGTGCCAGGAAGGCGATCAGCAGGCCGATCGGCACGTTGACGAAGAAGACCCAGCGCCAGTCGAGCCAGTCGGTGAGCATGCCGCCGGCCAGCAGGCCCACGGCGCCGCCGCCCGCGGAGACCGCGGCGAACACGCCGAAGGCCCGGTTGCGCTCCGGGCCCTCGGGGAAGTTGGTGGTGATGAGGGCGAGCGAGGTCGGCGATGCTATCGCGCCGCCGACGCCCTGCAGGGAGCGCGCGGCGAGCAGCTGCCACGGCTCCTGGGCGAAGCCTCCGAGGAGGGAGGCGAGGGAGAACAGCAGGATGCCGAAGACGAACACCCTGCGCCGTCCGAGGATGTCGCCCGCGCGCCCGCCGAGCAGCAGCAGACCGCCGAAGGTGAGCGTGTAGGCGTTGAGCACCCAGGACAGATCGGTGGTGGAGAAGGAGAGCGCGTCCTGGATGTGCGGGAGCGCGATGTTCACAATGGTGGCGTCCAGCACGACCATGAGCTGGCAGGCCGCGATCACCGCGAGTGCGATGCCCGGCCTGCCGTCGCGTCGCGCGGCTCCGGGCTTTCGTGGTGAGGTGAGTTGCCCAGTCGTCACGAGGTCCCCCAGTCGGTGACTTAGTGAACGGTCGCGTTCACTGTGTACGACACTAGGGTGATGGTGGTAGTGAACGCAAGCGTTCACTAGAGAGTGAATGAGAAGGTGGCATGACCATGTCGCAGGGAGCGGGAACCCGCCGCCGCGGGCCCGTTCTGGAGCGGGCGATCCTCGGAGCCGCTCTGGACCAGCTCAGCACCGTGGGCTGGCGAGGGCTGACCATGGAGGGCGTCGCAGCCGGCGCCCAGACCGGCAAGGCGGCCGTCTACCGCCGCTGGCCGTCCAAACAGGCCCTCGTCGCCGACGCCCTGCAGACGGCCTTCCCCGAGGTCCCCGACGTCCCGGACCTGGGCGGTCTGCGGGAGGACCTGGTCTTCCTCGTGCTGCGGATGCGCGAGGCGATGTACTCCCGCGGCGGGCTCGCCCTGCGCTCGGTGATCGACGAGTGCGACCAGGAAGCCGCCCACTGCTTCGTGCGGCTGATCATGGACGGGGTCGTCGAACCCACCAAGCACCGCATCCTGGACGTGGTCCGGCGCGGCATCGAGCGCGGGGAGGTGCGGCCCGACGCCACCGGTGACATCGTCGCCGACGTGGTGCCCGCGCTGATGATGTACCGGTCGAAGATCGGCGGCCGGGAGATCACCGAGGAGGACCTGATCGAGGTCGTCGACCAGGTGATGCTGCCCCTGCTGCGCCCCTGACGCGCTCACCGGGCCGGCCCGCCCGCGGCCTCCGGAGGTGCTCCCCCGACCTGCTCCCGGCCGGTCCAACGCGGGAGCGTAGGCTAAGCCTTGCCATGGTCCACGAACCCCCCACCCACACCGTCGAGCGCTCGCTGCGCGCGACCCTCGGCGCCAAGGTCATCGCGGGCGTCGACGAGGTCGGACGGGGCGCCTGGGCCGGGCCCGTCACCGTGTGCGCGGCCGTCACCGGGCTGCGACGGCCCCCCGACGGCCTCACCGACTCCAAGCTGCTCACCGTCAAGCGCCGTACCGCGCTCGCCGGTGCGCTCACCGGATGGGTGAACTCCTTCGCGCTCGGCGACGCCTCCCCGGAGGAGATCGACGCACTGGGGATGACCGCCGCGCTGCGGCTCGCCGCCACGCGCGCCCTGGACGCCCTGCCCGTGCGTCCGGACGCGGTGATACTCGACGGCAAGCACGACTACCTCGGGGGTCCCTGGCGTGTGCGCACGGTCATCAAGGGCGACCGCTCGTGCGTGGCCGTGGCGGCCGCGTCCGTGATCGCCAAGGTGCGGCGGGACGCGATGATGGCGGAACTGGGCGTCGACTATGCTCCGTTCGGCTTCGAGGACAATGCCGGGTACCCTTCGCCGGTGCACCGGGCGGCACTGGAGGAGCTGGGGCCCACCCCCCTCCATCGGCTGTCCTGGGCATATCTCGATACGCTGCCGCGTTGGCAGCACTTGAAGAAGGTCCGGGAGACCGTGGAGGCGGGGGAGACGGGTGAGCAACTCGGGTTCGACTTCTGAGCCGAGTTGTGACCTACCCGCCGCTGCGTTGTTCCGGTGCATTTGATAGACATCAGCACATGCCTCTCACCCCCGAGGAGCCTCAGATTCACGAGAGTGTCCCGGGTCCCCGCGTAGCCCCGGCCGCCGGCCGGCCCGCGCCGACCCCCCGCCCCGTACCGGGCCCCGGCCCTCGCCCCGCGCCGCCGCGTGGCGCCCCGGCGGCCAACGCCCGGCCCGGCCGTCCCGGTCCGGCCCGCGGACCCGTCGTACCCCCGCAGCAGCGTTCGCCGCGGGACCCCGAGGTCGTGGCCTCCGTCTCCGCCGGCCCGTCGGCGCAGATCCAGCTCATCCCCGCCCCGGTGGACGGCGCCCTCGACGCCGCCGACGAGGCCGTCGACCTGCTGCTGGACAGCGGGCGCGCTCCGGGTGAGGTCCTGGTGCTCACCACCGGCGAGCAGCACCCCTGGGCCGCCCACGAGCTGAGCTTCGGCGAAACGTCCTACTGGGCCCAGCACGACGTCGGCGACGACGTGTTCTACGCCGCTCACGACGCGGACCGCGCCAAGGGCCGGCCCGTGGTGGTCGTGGCCGTCAACGGCGGTTCCGACGAGACCGTGGCACGTCTCCTGCCCTCCGCGATGGCGCGGGCCGGAACCCTGCTGGTCGTCTGCGGCGACCCGCAGCGGATCAACGCGCTGCTCGGCGTCAACGCCTGATCAACGCGCCGCCGCGCGGCGCAGGGACGGCGTCCCACTGGGACGCAGGCTCGCTGCGCCGCGGCTCGTGGCCGACCAGGAGGTGGCGTTCGGGGAACGTCCCGAACGGTCCTCGCCCTGCACCCGCCAGCCGTCGTCGGTCAGGGTGATGTACGAACCGGGGCGCAGCCCGTACAGCGAGCAGGCGTCGCGCAGTCCCCACATCCACGCACCGTCCACCTCGGTCCACCCCGCTCCGCCATCGCGGCAGACGAGCAGGACCGCGGTGCGCACGGGCCTGCGCCGCCGCAGGTCGTCCGCGGTGATCCGGCGCAGGTGGACGAGGATCGCGTTGCGCCGTTCCCAGCCGTCGGTGACGCCGGGGCGCTGCGCGAAGGACGCGCTGGCCGTCAGCCGTTCGTCCGGGGAGTAGACCGCGACCACGGCGGTTCCCGGGGCCGGGAGGTGGCGTGTGTGGAGGTCCGTGACCACTTCGCGCGGGTTGATCAGCAGGGGGATGCCCGCGGCCGTCCATTCGGCCGGCTCGAGGGTGCGATGGCGTCCGGCACGGCGGGAGGAATTCACGGAAGCGGTTTCCGGAGCGAAGCCGATGGCCACGGTCCTCCCTTCGGGTATGCGTCCGCGACCGGGCGTGCGCGGGCATGCCGGTCGTGGGGCTCCAAGAGCCGATGCGGGGATCCAGACTCAATTGTTCCTGTCGCACACGCAGGCGGCAACGGTCATTTTGTCGACCTGTCTGTTATCTGACCCTCCGCCGCTTAGATCCCGTCTCCGTCTCACATGGTGACTACCGGTCAGCCCTGCAAGGCCAGGACCAGCGGAAACACCGCCGTAACACCGGATCGGCGCAGCAGGCGCGCGGCGACGGCCACGGTCCACCCCGTATCGGTGAAGTCGTCGACCAGGAGAACCGGTCCCGCGGCCGCGGCGACGGCGTCGGAGAGGGCGGGTGGAACGGTGAACGCCCCGTGCAGCGCCCGCAGTCGCTGTGCGCTGTTGCTGCGCGGCACCCGCGAGGGTTCCAGGTCACCGCTGTGCGCCACTTCCCCGAGCAGCGGCATGCGGCCGATCTCGGCGATGCGCGCACCGAGCGACGCGATGAGTTGCGGCCGGGTGTGCGAGGCGATGGTGACGACGCCGACCGGCCGCTGCGGGGCGTCGGGCTCGCCGCTCGCCCAGCCGCCCGGGCCCTTCGCCCAGTCCGCGAGCACCTGCACCACGGCCTGCGCCACGTCGTCCGGAACGGGGCCGTCCGTCGCGTTCTCGGCGAACAGCGGGCGGAGCCGGTTGCCCCAGCCGATGTCGGAGAGCCGTCCCAGTGCCCTTCCGGTCGCGGCCTGTTCGCCCGGCGGGATCTTCCCCTTGAGCTCGATGCCGATCGCGGGCAGACCCGTCGGCCACATCCGGCGGGGCTCGACCTCGACCCCCGGGCGCCCGAGGGCGGCCCGTGCCGCCTCCAGGGCCTCGCGGGAGACCTCCGCGGTGAACCGGGGCCCGGCGCAGTTGTCGCAGCGGCCGCAGGGGGCGGCCTCCTCGTCGTCGAGCTGACGGCGCAGGTACTCCATGCGGCACACCGAGGCCGTGGCGTACTCGCGCATCGCCTGCTGCTCGGTCTTGCGCTGCCGGTCGACCCACGCGTACCGCTCGGTGTCGTACGTCCAGGGCAGGCCCGTGGCCGTCCAGCCGCCGCGCACCCGGTGCACCGCGCCGTCCACGTCGAGGACCTTGAGCATGGTCTCCAGCCGGTTGCGGCGCAGGTCCACCCGGGTCTCGAGCGCGGGCACCGACATCGGGCCCCCGGAGTCGGCCAGCGTCTCCAGGGTGCGCCGCACCTGTTCCTCACGGGGGAAGGCGAGCGAGGCGAAGTAGCGCCAGATCGCCTCGTCCTCCGGCCCGGGGAGCAGCAGCACCTCCGCGTGGTCCACACCGCGTCCGGCGCGTCCGACCTGCTGGTAGTAGGCGATGGGGGAGGAGGGCGAGCCCAGGTGAACCACGAAGCCCAGGTCCGGCTTGTCGAAGCCCATGCCGAGCGCCGAGGTGGCGATCAGCGCCTTGACCTCGTTGTTCAGCAGCGCGGACTCGGCGGCCCGGCGGTCGGCGTCCTCGGTGCGCCCCGAGTAGGCGGCGACCCGGTGACCGCGCTGCCGGAGGAAGGCGGTGACCTCCTCCGCGGCCGCCACGGTCAGGGTGTACACGATGCCCGAGCCCGGGAGGTCGCCGATGTGGTCGGCGAGCCAGGCGAGCCGGTGGGCGGCGTCGGGCATGCGCAGCACCCCGAGCGACAGGCTCTCGCGGTCCAGCGGCCCGCGCAGCACGAGGGCACCCTCGTGGTCGCCGGTACCCAACTGCTCGGCGACGTCGGCCGTCACGCGTGCGTTGGCGGTGGCCGTCGTGGCCAGCACCGGAACGCCCGGAGTGAGATCGGCGAGCATCGTCCGCAGCCGGCGGTAGTCGGGCCGGAAGTCATGGCCCCAGTCGGAGATGCAGTGGGCCTCGTCGACCACGAGCAGGCCGGTGGTGGAGGCCAGCTTGGGCAGCACCTGGTCCCGGAAATCGGGGTTGTTGAGCCGCTCAGGGCTCACCAGCAGGACGTCGATCTCCCCCGAGGCGACCTCGGCCTGCACCGTGTCCCATTCCTCGGGGTTGGCCGAGTTGATCGTGCGGGCGCGGATCCCGGCCCGGTCGGCGGCCTCGATCTGGTTCCGCATCAGCGCCAGCAGCGGGGAGACGATCACCGTGGGACCGCTGCCCCGCTCGCGGAGCAGCGCGGTGGCCACGAAGTACACGGCCGACTTGCCCCAGCCCGTGCGCTGGACCACCAGGGCGCGGCGGCCGTGCGCGACCAGCGCCTCGACGGCACGCCACTGGTCCTCGCGCAGGCGGGCGGTGCCCGTCGGGTCCCCGACGAGCCGGCTGAGGATCGTGTCGGCGGCGGTGCGCAGTGCGGTGGTCATGCCCCCATGCAACCCGATGGCACCGACACCGCGCCAACCGTGGGGAGGCGGCCTGTGGACAACCCGCCCCGGATAATTGCGATGATATGCGCGAGTTATCCACAGGTTTTGGAGGGGTCTGGCGGAGATCCACGGCGTACGGGACCTTCGGATCATGACTCAGCACACCGAATCCCCCCGTCCCTCGGACGACCCGAAGGTCACGCTGCGCAGCCCGGCCGAACTCGCCGCCGCGCTCCCCTACCTGTGCGGCTTCCACCCCGACGACAGCATTCTGATGATCGCCCTGCACGGCGAGCACGGCCGTTTCGGCGGCCGGGCCCGGCTCGGCATCCCGCGGGACGCCGCCGAGTGGCCCGGTGCCGCCCAGCAGTTGGCGGAGTGCCTCGTGAACGGCAGCGAGCAGCGCGGCGCGCGGCCGGACGCGATCGTGCTCTTCCTCGTCCAGGAGCCCGCTCCCGGCGAGGACCCCCACCAGGTCATGGAACGGCTGCGTCCGCTGGCCCAGCGGCTGCGGATCGCCTGCGGCACGCTCGACATCCCCGTCGTCGAGGCGCTGTGCGTCTCCGCCGGCCGCTGGTGGTCGTACTGCTGCCCGGACACGGAGCGGTTCCCGCGTGAGGGCATCGGGATCACGCGGTCCGGCGATTCCGTGATGGCCGCGGCGGCCGCCTACGCGGGCCTGCGGATCAGCGGCTCCCTCAAGGAGATGGAGGAGCGCCTGACCCCGCCGCCGCCCGGCGCACCGGCCTCCGCGGCCCGCGGGGACGCCTTGGACGCGGCGGCCGCCGCACTCGTACCCCGCATGCTGGAGCGCGACGACTCCGAAGAGGTGCGGCGCAGCACCCTGCGGCTGCTGCGGGAGGCGCTCGAGCGCTTCCGGGCCGCCACCCCGGTGGGGGACGGAGCGGAGGCCGACCGCGGCGACGACGCGCTGCTGGACGACGACGAGGCCGCCACGATGATCCTCGGCCTGCAGGACCGCACCACCCGCGACGAGGCCGCCGAGTGGATGGACCCGCCGCACACCGACCCTGCGGTGCGCCTGTGGCGGGCGCTCGCCCGGCGCTGCGTCGAGCCGTACCACGAGCACGCCGCCGCACCCCTGACCCTCGCCGGCTGGGTGGCCTGGTCCGCCGGGGACGAGGCGGCGGCGCGCGTGGCCTTCGGCCGCGCCCTGCACCTCGCCCCCGACTACACCTTCGCCCGGCTGCTCCACGCCGCCGTCAACAACGGCCTCTCACCGGAGCCGCTCCGCCGCTACCTGCGGCGGCAGAGCATCGCACGGGCCCGCCGGGCAGCGCTCCTCACAGCTCGCCGTGGGCCAGCCGGATCAGCCGGTCGAGGACCCGGCCGCCGCTCACCCGGAGCCCGTCGTGCTCGTACTCGTCGGTGACCCAGGTGCGCAGGCCGCGGACCGAGCGTGCGGTGGCCAGCGAGTCGGCCGTGTCCACGTACATGTCGTCGTGGTAGACGGCCGCCGCCACCGGCACCTCGTTCCGCGCCAGCTGGTCCGGGTCGTACAGGTCGGGCCACTCCTCGTGCTGCGCGAGGTGGTGCGCCGTCTCGCGCAGCGGTGCCAGGGCCGGGTCCGTGGCGAACATCCAGGGGTAGATCATCTCGCCGGTCAGCAGCACCGGCGCGTCGTCCGCCAGCGGCTTGTCGACGTCGAACTGCGGGAACTCGGCCCGGACCGACTCGGCGGCCCAGCCGGTGGCCCGCGGCGAGACCGAACGCTGGCCGTAGATCGACTCGTGCAGCACCGCGTAGAGCGGATTGCCCGCGAACGACAGGTGGCCCTGGACCTCGGCGAGGAAGGAGTCGGAGAGCTGGAGGCCGGATCCTGCGGTCACGAAGGCGTCCTCGAGCAGGTAGTGCAGCGTGTGCGAGCCGGTGCCCGTGCCGAGCAGCATCCCGGTGGTCTGGAAGGCCTCCGCGGTCAGCAGTCCGCCGCCCGGGAGCCTGACCTCGCGCTCGCGCAGGTGCCGCACGATCGCGCGGACCGTCTCGACGTCCTCCGGGTAACGCGCGTAGTGCGCCGCGGCCTTCCGCTCCACACGGGGGTAGGCGGCCCGGTAGACGTCCTCGGCCGTGCTGCGCAGGCCGGCCAGCCCGCCGGTCACGAAGGCCTCGCGGACGCCCTCGGGGGCGAAGGACAGGTAGGTGAGCGTGCAGAAGCCGCCGTAACTCTGGCCGAGCAGGCTCCACTGGCCGGCCTCGCCGAGCAGCTCACGGCGGATCAGCTCGCAGTCGCGGACGATCGAGTCGGCCCGGAAGTGCTCCAGATAACGAGCCTGGGCCGAGGCGTCCCCGCGCAGCGGCAGGGTCTGCCGGTTCGCAGGGGCGGAACGGCCGGTGCCCCGCTGGTCGAGCAGCAGCACCCGGTAGTCGTCCAGCGCCCGGGTGAGCCAGCCGTCGCGGCCCAGCGGCCGCGGCGACCGGCCGCCGGGCCCGCCCTGCAGGAACAGCAGCCAGGGCAGCGGATCTCGTTCCTTCCCGGCGGCCACGACCTCCCGTGCGTACACCTCGATCCGTTCACCGCCGGGGTCCGCGTGGTCGAGCGGCACCTGGAAGGTGTGGTCGGTGATGACGGTTCCCGGCTGACGGTAGACGGCCATGGCTCTCTTTCCGGTGATACGGACGGCTTCCCGATCAGGAACGGTAGACGGCGCGTGACCCGAGTGCCCACACGGCCGTTCTCGTGGGTAGTGGCGGCAGCGCCCGAGCGACCGATTCGACGAGGAGGTGGCATGAGCCCGCAGCCGGTCAACCGGCCGCCCCGGCAGGACCGGGGGCCGCAGCCCGTGCACGACGCCGTGATGTGCGTCGCGGCCCCGGCCCTCGCGGTCTCGCCGGAGCACGGACAACTGGACGGAAGCGGCCTCGCCGGCTTCTACCAGGGCGGCCGCCGGGTCCTGGCCCGCTGCGAGCTGCGCATCGCGGGGGCGCCACCGGTCCCCGTGCAGGGCGGGCTCGTCACGGCGGGGCGGGCGCGGTTCACCTCCGTCGCCCGCGTTCCCGGCGACACCGCACCCGACCCGGCCCTCACCGTCGAGAGGCTCCGCACGGCCGGGGGCACCGAGCGCATCACGGTCCACAACACCGGTTCCCGCGCCCTGCGCATCCCGTTCGAGGTGGCCCTGGCGACCGACCTCGCCGAGCTGGCGGCGATCGCGGCCGGATCCTCCGGGCCTGAGCTGCAGCCCAGCGTCTGCGACGCGGGGCTGCTGTGGTCGGCGGAGGGGCTGCGGGCCCGGGTGACCGCCGTGCCGGCACCCGAGAGCGCCATGGCCTCCGCCGGGCTGCTGTGCTGGGAGCTGGCGCTGCCCGCGGGGGCGTCCCGCACGATCGAGCTGCGCGTGACGCTGGAGCCCGCGGCGGCCGGCGTGAACGGCGGATCCGCTCCGGCGGTCCCCGTGCCCTGGTCGGCCGCGGAGATCCGCGGCGCCGACGGCCGGGCGGAGACGCTGCTGCGCGCCGCCCTCGACGACCTGCGGGCGCTGCTGCTGCGCGACCCGGGGCACCCGCTGGACGTCCATGTGGCGGCGGGCGCCCCGTGGCGGCTCGGTCCCGCCCCGGCCGACGCCCTGTGGGCGGCCCGCATGCTGCTGCCGCTCGGCACCCGCCTGGCGGCCGGCACCTTGCGGGCGTTCGCCCGCCGCCAGGACCCGGAGACCGGCGGCCTGCCGGGGCCGTTGCGCCATGCCGGCCCGCATCTGCCGCCCACCTGTTCCGGAGTGGAGGCGGGGCTGCTCTTCGTCACGCTGCTGGCCGAGGCACGCCGGTGGGGACTTCCGGAGCGGGACACCGAACAGCTGCTGCCGGCCGCCGAGCGCAGTCTGTGGTGGCTTCGGTCCGTCGCGGGTGACGGCGGATACGTCCCCGACCCCGCGCCGGGCGGTCCGCTGCGCTGCGATGTGCAGGCACACGCCCACCGGGCCATGCTGCACGGCGCCGATCTGCTCCAGGCCCACGGACGCCCTGGCGCTGAGGAGTGGCGGGAGCGTGCCGAGGCGCTGCGCCGGAGGTTCCGGGAGGACTTCTGGCTTGACGACCCGGCCGGCGGGAGCCCGGCCGCCGCGCTCACCCCTGACCGCAGACCCGTGCCCCACCTGGGCTCGGCAGCCGCCCATCTGCTCGACACCGGTCTGCTGGGCGGCTGCGAACTCGCCCCCGGTCTGCTGGACAAGGTGCAGACGGAACAGCTCGCCCGCCTCCTGGCGGCTCCGGAGCTCGACTCGGGATGGGGGCTGCGCACCCTGTCCGCCAAGGCCCCCGGCTACAACCCCTTCGGCCACCGCGGCGGAGCGGTGCGCGTCCACGAGACGGCCGTCGCGGTCGCCGGGCTGGCGGCCGCCGGCCACGAGCGAGAGGCCTCGGCGCTCCTCCTGGGCGTGCTGGACGCCGCCGGTGCGTTCGGCCACCGGCTGCCCGAGATGTACGCGGGGGAGCAGCGTGACGACTCCCGCCGTCCCGCCCCGCACCCGACGGCCTCGCGGCCCGCGGCGGTTGCCGCGGCCGGGGCCGTCCACATGCTGATGGCCCTCGCCGGGATCCGCCCCGACGCCCCCGAACGCATGGTGGCCCTACGCCCTCTGGTCACCGCCCCGCTCGGCGACCTCGGCCTCGCCGGGCTGCGGGTGGCCGAGGAGCCCTTCGCGCTGCGGATCGGCGCGTCCGGTACGGCCGTGATCGAGGAGGCGGCTCCCGGACTCCAGCTCGGTGCCTGAACCCGCCGGCGGCACCGGACGCCGGACCGGCGCCGTGACGTCGAACAACAGGCCGAAAGCGGGTCGCGTCATCCCGCCAACCTGCTGTTTATCGTCAGGCAGACGACTATGATCGCGGGCATGGCGCCCTACGACCCGTCAGCTTTCCCGCCCTTCGCCGTCACTGTCGATCTCGTCGTGCTCACAGTGCGCAGCCACGCCCTGTGCGCCCTCGCGGTCCGCCGCGGTGAACCGCCCTACCAGGGCCGGTGGGCGCTGCCCGGCGGCTTCGTACGCGGCGACGAGGACCTGTCCGGGGCGGCCGCCCGCGAACTGGAGGAGGAGACCGGACTGCGCGCGGGCAGCGGGGTCCACCTCGAGCAGCTGGCCACCTACGGCGATCCCAAGCGCGACCCTCGCATGCGCGTGGTGAGCGTCGCCCACCTCGTGCTCGCCCCGGACCTGCCCGCGCCCCGCGCCGGGGGCGACGCCCGCAGCGCCCGGTGGGCCCCGGTCGAGGAACTGCTGCGCAACGGCGACGAGGGTGCCCTCGCCTTCGACCACGCGCGCATCCTGGCCGACGGCGTGGAGCGCGCCCGCTCCAAGCTGGAGTACTCGGCTCTGGCCACCGCCTTCTGCCCGCCCGAGTTCACCGTCGGCGAGCTGCGCCGGGTCTACGAGGCGGTGTGGGGCGTCGCCCTGGACCCGCGCAACTTCCACCGCAAGGTGACGGGGACGGTCGGCTTCCTCGTCCCCAGCGGCGGCACCACGACCCGTCAGGGCGGCCGCCCCGCGCAGTTGTTCCGCGCGGGTGGTGCGACCATCCTCAATCCGCCTATGTTGCGACCAGAGGTGTAAATTCCGGGCCATTTGCGCGTTATGGTGCAATGGTGATCCAGGCCATCGGATTGACCAGCGCGTCCCGGGGCGAAGAGCCCCCCGCCGTCGACGACCTCAGCTTCGACGCCCGTCCCGGCGAGATCACCGTCCTGCTCGGCGACGGCGGCGCCGGCAAGTCCACCGTCCTGCGGCTGATGCTCGAACTCGAACCGGGCCGCGGCATCACGCTGTTCGGCGGGCGCCCCCTGCACCGCCACACCCATCCGGCCAACGCGGTGGGCGTGCTGCTCGGTGAGGTCCCCGGCCACCCCTCCCGGACCGCGCGCGGCCACCTGCGCATGCTCGCAGCCGCGGCCGGGGCCCCCGCCGAACGCGCCGACCAGGTCCTGGAGATCGTGGGCCTGCGCGAAACGGCCGGACGACGCCTGTCGACCTTCTCCCTCGGGATGGACCGCCGCCTGGGCGTGGCCGCGGCGCTCCTCGGAGACCCTCCCGCGCTGCTCCTGGACGATCCCGCCCAAGGGCTCTCCCCGCACGACACCGCCTGGTTGTACGGCCTGCTCAAGGCGTACGCGGCGCGCGGCGGCGCCGTCGTGGTCACCTGCGCCGACCCCAAGGCGGCGGGCCGGCTCGGCGACCGCGTCGTCACCCTCGACAAGGGCCGGCTCGTCGCCGACCAGTCCGCCCACGAGTTCGGCCGCCGCCGGCTGCGTCCGTACGTGGCCGTCCACTCGCCCCAGGCCGAACGCCTGGGCCTGCTGCTGACCGACGACGGGACCGAGATCACCCACGAGAGCGGCAGCCGCATCCGCGTGCACGGCGCGACCACCGCCCAGGTCGGCGAAACCGCCTTCCGCAACGGCATCCTGCTGCACCGCCTCGCGGACGAGGTCGCCGACACCGGTGTTCCGGAGGGTCCTCACGTCGACCGCGACCGGCCCGCCGTACCCCTGGCGGCCGCGCGCGCCGCGGTGCCGCCCGCCGGTCCCGCCCGGCCCGTCCGCTACGAACTGCGCCGCCTCACCGGCGTCCGCGGCCCCTGGCTCGTCGCGCTGGTCTCCGTCCTGGCCTCGGGACTGGCCACCATGGCGCTGCTGCGCACCGGGCACGACGCCTTCTCCCTGCGCCTGCTGACCGGCTGGTCGCACTCCCTGCCCCTGCCGCCCGCCGCATTGGGCGGCGGGCTCCTCGGCGCGCTCGCCTACGGCCAGGAGTTCCGCTATCCCGCGCTGGCGCCCGCGCACGCGCCCGTGCCCCGTCAACTCCGTCTGCTGCTCGCCAAACTCGCCGTCAACGGGTCGGCGGCGGTGCTGATCGCCCTCCTGGGGGCGGGGCTCGGCCTGGTCGCGATGCGCCTCGAGTCCGGGGCGGGCGGACTGCCCGCGCCGTTCGCGCTGGCCTCCACCACGGCGGCCTCGGTCGCCCTCGCGCTCGTCTGCTGCTGGGCCGGGGTGCTGGCGGCCGGGGTGTTCCGCACCACCGCGCTCGGGCTGGCCGGTGTCCTCGCGGTTCCGCTGCTGGTGGCGCCGGTGGTGAGGCGGGCGGCGTCCGCCCCGGCGATCGACGTGGTCCGCATGGCGACCCAACCGGTGCGCTATTCCTTCGCTTTGTCGCTCCTCGCTCTCTTGTGTGCCTATGCGGCAACGGTCTTGCGCCGGAGAAACCCCATTTCCTTCCGATAAAGCGTCAATTATCAGGTGATGAGTGCTCACCCTTTCGTGTGCTTTTCAGGAAAGCCCTCAAGGCCTCCCGCGCCATCGCCGACAAATGATGCGTGAGTACCCTTGCGCACACCATGATGACCGCGGCCCGCCCCGCCGACCCGAGTCTCGGCGGCGGGGACATCGACCGCTATCCGTACGCCGACGCCCCCGTCGGCCTCGACCGCCCCGGTCCCGCACCCTCCTGGGACGGTGGCGACACCGACATGGGCCGGGTCGGCCGCCGCGCCGCCGGGAGCCGTGGCCGCGGGCTGCACGGCCAACTCGTCCAGCAACTCGGCCAGATGATCGTCTCCGGCGATCTCGGGGCCGACCGCCCGCTCGTCCCCGAGGAGATCGGCCAGCGTTTCGAGGTCTCCCGTACCGTCGTCCGCGAGTCGCTGCGGGTGCTGGAGGCCAAGGGCCTCGTCAGCGCCCGGCCCAACGTCGGCACCCGGGTCCGCCCGGTCAGCGACTGGAACCTGCTCGACCCCGACATCATCGAATGGCGGGCCTTCGGCCCGCAGCGCGACGACCAGCGTCGGGAGCTGTTCGAACTGCGCTGGACGATCGAGCCCCTCGCCGCGCGCCTCGCGGCGGGTCACGGCCGGGAGGACGTCCAGCAGCGCCTCGTCGACATGACCGACATCATGTCCCACGCCGTGGGACAGGGTGACGGCCTCACCTTCTCCCGGGCGGACGCCGAGTTCCACGCCCTGCTGCTGCAGGTCGCGGGCAACCGGATGCTGGAGCACCTCTCCGGCATCGTCTCCTCCGCCCTGCAGGTCTCCGGCGGCCCCGTCACCGGCTGCGAGCGCCCCGGTGAACACTCGGTGGCCCTGCACACGCGGGTCGTCGAGGCGCTGGCCGCCTCCGACGGTGCCGAGGCGGAGACCGCCATGCGCCAGCTGCTCGCCGCCCACCCCGACCCGGGTGCCGGCGGCTCGACGGACCACGTCGTCCCCGCCCCCCGGGAGCACTGACCGCTCCCGCGCAGCACGAGACGGCACTGACTTCCGCCGCCGGCCCACGCCCTCCGGGCCCGGCGGCGGAGCCGTCCGTCATGTTTGACGCCCGCATCCGACCGGGCATGGTCGTGGCGTGCACGGGGAGTGTCCCGCTATCGACGGTTTGGTGCCGATCCGGGGTGTGACCCGGCCCACGTACGGCCGGGCGTAACGCTCTCGGCGGCAGCGCGATGAGCATAGAGGTGGCGGCCGTGCGAGGAATATCCGCGACGAACATGACGCTGAGTTGCTGAGCGGTTCCCACCGTAGTCGTTTTCCATCGTTCCGAGAGGTTGTTCGTGTCGGCCAGCACATCCCGTACGCTCCCGCCGGAGATCGCCGAGTCCGAGTCTCTGATGGCGCTCATCGAGCGGGGTAAGGCTCAGGGTCAGATCGCCGGCGACGACGTGCGCCGAGCCTTCGAAGCGGACCAGATCCCGGCAACCCAGTGGAAGAACGTTCTGCGCAGCCTCAACCAGGTCCTCGACGAGGAGGGTGTGACGCTGATGGTGAGTGCCGCCGAGGCGCCCAAGCGCACCCGTAAGAGCGTCGCAGCCAAGAGCCCGGCGAAGCGTACTGCCACCAAGACCGTCGCCACCAAGGCCGCCCCGGTCAAGAAGACCGTCGCTGCCAAGACCACCGCGGCCTCCGCCCCCACCATGGCGGCGGAGCCCGTGGCGGAGCCGGAGGACGATGCCGTGGCATCCGCGAAGAAGGCCGTCGCCAAGAAGACTGCGGCGAAGAAGACCACCGCGACCGCCAAGAAGACCGCGGCGAAGAAGACCACCGCGACCAAGACCAAGAAGGACGACGAGCTCGTCGAGGGCGAGGAGCTCATCGAGGACGCCGCCCCCGGCAAGGACGAGGACGTCCCCGCCGAGGCCGAGGCGGAGAGCTTCGTGCTGTCCGACGAGGACGAGGACGACGCGCCCGCGCAGCAGGTCGCCGCGGCCGGCGCCACCGCCGACCCGGTGAAGGACTACCTCAAGCAGATCGGCAAGGTCCCGCTGCTCAACGCCGAGCAGGAGGTGGAGCTCGCCAAGCGCATCGAGGCCGGTCTGTTCGCCGAGGACAAGCTGGCCCAGGCCGACAAGCTCGCCCCCAAGCTCAAGCGCGAGCTGGAGATCATCGCCGAGGACGGCCGCTGGGCCAAGAACCACCTCCTGGAGGCCAACCTCCGTCTGGTGGTCTCGCTGGCCAAGCGTTACACCGGCCGCGGCATGCTCTTCCTGGACCTGATCCAGGAGGGCAACCTCGGTCTGATCCGTGCGGTCGAGAAGTTCGACTACACCAAGGGCTTCAAGTTCTCGACGTACGCGACGTGGTGGATCCGTCAGGCGATCACCCGCGCGATGGCCGACCAGGCCCGCACCATCCGCATCCCGGTGCACATGGTCGAGGTCATCAACAAGCTGGCCCGCGTCCAGCGCCAGATGCTCCAGGACCTGGGCCGCGAGCCCACCCCGGAGGAGCTGGCCAAGGAACTCGACATGACCCCGGAGAAGGTCATCGAGGTCCAGAAGTACGGCCGCGAGCCCATCTCGCTGCACACCCCGCTCGGCGAGGACGGCGACAGCGAGTTCGGTGACCTCATCGAGGACTCCGAGGCCGTCGTGCCGGCCGACGCGGTCAGCTTCACGCTGCTGCAGGAGCAGCTGCACTCGGTGCTCGACACGCTCAGTGAGCGCGAGGCGGGCGTGGTCTCCATGCGCTTCGGCCTCACCGACGGCCAGCCGAAGACGCTGGACGAGATCGGCAAGGTGTACGGGGTCACCCGTGAGCGCATCCGCCAGATCGAGTCCAAGACCATGTCCAAGCTGCGTCATCCCTCGCGTTCCCAGGTGCTCCGCGACTATCTTGACTGATCGCACCTGCTAGAACCGCCCCTGACCATTGCTTTCGTCGGTCAGGGGCGGTTTCATGTCTAAGCACAGAAGCGCTAACCCAGATATCGCGCTTCGCAGCCGTGCTTGGGGGGACCGTGACACCGGAAGACCTGTTGGCCCTGCTCGACTCCTGGCTCCTGAACCTGCGAGCCGAACGGAAGTCGGCCCAGACCGTGAAGACGTACGGTGACGGCGTGCGGGCCTTCCTCCGCTGGTGCGAGGAAGAGGACCTCGAGCCGGAGCTGCAGAAGCACACGGTCAACGCGTTCGTCGTCGCCCTCCTGGACCGCAAGGCATCCGACGCCACCGCCCGGTCCCGGCAGCTGTCCCTCCGCCGGTTCTCCGCCTGGCTGGCCGCCGAGGGCGAGATCCCGCACGACGACTTGGCCGGCCTCAAGCCACCGAGACTCGATAGCAAAGTTGTCCCTGAGCTATCCGAGGATCAGCTCAAGGCTCTGATCGCGGCCTGCAAGGGCAACGACTTGAGAGACAGGAGGGACGAGGCGATCGTCCGCCTGATGATCGAGACCGGTGCCCGGGCCGGGGAGGTCGTCGCAATGGAGACCGACGACATCAGCCTCAAGGAGGGCACCGCAGTGGTCCGCCGGGGCAAGGGCGGCAAGGGCCGCACGGTGCCGATCGGGCCGCAGACCTGCCGGGCCATCGACCGCTACCTCCGCACCCGTCGCGCCCACCGCCTCGCCAGCACGGCGGTTCTGTGGCTGGGGGACCGAGGCAAGGGCTTCTCCTACTACGCCCTGTACGACACCCTCGTGTGGCGCGGAGAGGTGGCCAGGATCGAGGACTTCCACCCGCACGTGCTGCGGCACACGGCGGCCGGCCGGTGGCTCGCGGCCGGTGGATCGGAGGGTGGGCTCATGGCGATGGCGGGGTGGTCACGCCGCGACATGATCGACCGGTACACGAAGGCTAGCTCGGAGAAGCGCGCCGCAGATGAAGCGCGGCGGCTGCAGCTGGGGGATCTGTAGTCGCAGGCACGGACGGGCCGGCCAGTGTGTGGGTGCCGGCCCTGTCCGAGTGCGCCTGCTCAGGCTCCAGCGGGGTGGGTCACCTGGTGCATCCCGCTCAGCCTGGGGATGCTGGCCCGCAGGAGGGTGAGGGCCTGGCCCTCGGTGAGCCTGCGGGGGTTGTACGCCATGCGGATCGTGGACCCGAAGTCCTTGAAGACCATCAGCTGGCCCGGGTCAAGGATGTCCCCCTCTTCGACGATCACACTGGTCACGCGAGACCCCCTTGTCCACGCTGTGCGATTCAAGGCAAGCTTAATCGCACACACGTTCGGTCGTGGCGAGGTACGCATGACTCTACGTCTTCACACCGCTATCACATAGTGAAACCGGAGAATCCGCTTGACCGATTCTTGTCCCTCAGAAGACTCGTTACACCCCGCAAGGGTTGCACTCTGCCCGTCAACTTTGCTCTTCGTCCCACCTGTCCAGGTAAGACCGAGATGCGAGCGAGTCGGCTTCAGCCTCGGGATCGTGCAGGACAACGCCGCCGCCGAGCTCGGTCGCGACGTAGCCCGTGTACTGGAGGGCAGCTGCCCGCGCAGCCCGCTCCTGGGGGACGCCGACGCCGGCCGCTACGGCACGGACAAGCTCCGGGCTGATCTTGACGTCGACCCCTCGAGCGATCTTCCAGACGGTGTCCTTTGCCGGCCGGTAACCCGTGACCGGGTCAACCGCGCGTTCGCCGACCTGGCGCCATGTCATGCCCGTTGCTGCGACGCGTTCGGATACGAGCTGAGTTAGCGTCTCTGGCTGCGTTTCCGCTGGCTGCGTCATCGAGGGCTCCATAACCGGCTGAGGGGTCCGGGCGTGTCGGCGTCGCCCGGTGGCAGGTTACCCCTCTGGCACGCAGTCATTGTCCACGAACGTATCCACGTTCGACTATGCGACCTGGGAAAAGCGTCCGGAAACTGACTAGTAGCTGGGACAAGTGAGGTTTACGCGCGGAGGGCTGGACTCCCGCGCGTCTTCTGTGCTTAGCTGTCTACGTCTACAGACGCGGACAGCGCGGGGATGTACATGAACTACGACCTGATCGACGGCGATCTCCTAAGACGGCTGATGAGATGCCCCGACAAGGGAGGGACCCGCCACACGGCGCGCAGCCTGGCTGCCGCGGCAGGCCTCAGCAAAAGCAAGGTGAACCGCATGACCAACGGCCACTCGAAGCGAGTGACCGAACCCCAGGCCACCGCAACCGCGGAGGCTGTCGGCGTACGACGCAAGGCGATTTTCACGCCATCTATGTCTACGTCTACGGACATCGACACCAAAGGAGATCCCCCCACATGAGCCCCGAGGAGCGCCAGGCAAGGGCCGAGCTCGGAGCCCGAGTCAGCTGGGCCAACACGATCGACCGGACCGCCCGCACCGAAGCAGCCCGCCGCGCGAAGGAAGCGAAGTACTTCGCCCAGGCCCGCGAGATGCACCCCGACGCAACCGAGCAGCAGATCGCCCAGGTCGCGGAGCAGCTCAAGGAAGCGGCGATGGCCCGCATGCGGCTCGCCGCGGCGACGGCCCGCCGCAAGAAGGCGGCGCACCGCAAGCAGCCGGCGTAAGTAGCCGGCCTCCCCCCACAGCAGGAGGGGCCGCCCCGGAAGGCAGTCCGGATGCGACCCCACACGGATCACCTCAGCACCTAAGAGACGGAGGCTCACCGTGAGCCCACAGGTTACCGACCTCGCCCCGTTGTTCCGAAGTGCGGCTGACCTCATCGCCGCGAACGGGCACCACCAGGGCGACTACATCCCCGACCCGTTCAACCGGGTCCTCCACGCGCTGCCGCACGAGCGCCCCATGTCGATGGTGGCGGCGCTGCGTTGCGCCGAGCAGGGCCACCCGCAGCGGTTTGGCCCCAAGTCGACGGCCGCGATCGAGTTCCTCGCCGACCGGCTGCCGGTGAACGACGAGCCCCCGTACTGGCGCGACGAGATGAGCCTGGAGTGCCACGTCGCCGCGTGGGGTGACGTCGTTGGCCGCGAGGTCGAGGAGGTCGTTGAGCAGCTGCTGCTCGCGGCGCAGGCCGTGGAGGCCGTGCACGCCGCGGTGGTGCCGGTGCACCTGGTCACGTCGGATGGCACGGAGTGGGAGCTGTCGTCGATTCCGGCGGAGGGCGAGCCGCAGTACGTGGTGGCGGGTGTACACGACGCCCCGGCTTCGATGTTCGCGGGTCTGGGTGAGCTGGCGTTCCGGTTTGGTGCGGTGCTGGGTGGTGCGGCGTGAGCGCTCAGCAGACCGTGGCCCGCAGCCAGGACGACATCATCGCCCGTGCCCAGTCCGCCGACGACATGTTCGGCTGGTCGCAGGAAGTCCTCCTCGCGTACGTCGACTACGACCACGCCCGGCCCTTCCTGCACGACAACTTCACCGCCGAGCAGTGGACCGAGTACGCAGAGGACCCGGCGAAGGTACATGACGCGGCGCACGCCTACTACGTCTTCGCCCTCGGGAAGATCGAGGACGAGCGGGGGATCTCCGCCGAGCGCTCGGTGATCAAGCTGCGTGAGTACGCGTGGCTGATGGGCCTCGACGACGTGGTCGCTGCGATGGACGCGGCGGAGTACGCGCCCTACGGAACGCCGAAGGTGGAGGCGTTCGCCGCCGGCCTCGGCTTCACGCCGGACGGTGCGCTGTGAGCGCGCCGGCCCAGCAGACGTCCGCCGAGCGGACCGCGCTTCAGGTGGCCCGCGTCGCGTTGCAGTCCGCCGACACTGCCTACGGCATCCCGGACGCGATCGTGTCCGCGCTGTCCGAGCGCGGCCTGCTGATGGACCCGGAGATCGCCGCGGTGATGGCTTCGGCGGGCCCGGAAATCCAGCGGCTGAACGAGCGCATCGTCGAGTTGGAGGCCGGGATCGCGTGGCGTGACGCGGAGCGTGGCCAGTGGGCGGACGTCCACTCGCTGGTGGAGCGGGCCATCGACAAGGGCTACAGCAGCGTCGACACGTACCTGCTGGAGGACGCGTTGCACCCCAATGCGGCGGCCGAACTCCTGGCGCAGCGGCACCAACTGGAGGACCCCGCCGAGCCGCCGCTCGCCTGCCCCGGCCCGCCGATGGGCGGCGCGTCATGAGCGACCTGACCTGGCTCGCCGCCACCACCTCCGTACCCCTCGCCTGGCTCGTGGTCTGCGCCGCGATGAACCACCGCGACACCGCCGCCATGCCCCTCGTGACCGACCCCGGCGCCGAAGCCCACCGCGCCCTCACCCGGCCGCAACCCTTCCCCACCGGAACGCACCGCCGCCCCGGACCGGCCACCGAGTTCGAAGGCACCTGCCATCTGGCCGCGATGTGCGACTGCGGCCGCCCTGTCCCTACTGGCCGTGTCGGGTACTGCTCCGACCGCTGCCGCTGGGCCGACGACAACCACGGGAGTGACCAGTGAGCCGCCGCCTGCCGTCGTGTGACGGCTACGACTGCGACCAGATGCCGGCCGGGCAGCACGAGCCGGGTTGTTCGGCTCGGGAGATCCCGGTGGTGGCTGAGGACATTGTGTGGGAGACGGCGTTGGAGGACGGGTTTGCGCGTCGTCCGGCCAGGTCGGCGGTGAACGCATGACCGCCCGAATGGCCCTGCACGTGGCCCTGTCGATGCGGCTGGACGCAACCAAGGCGCACCGCCTGGCAAACCGGTACCGCGCCGAGGTGCTTCGTGAAGTCGCCAACGCGTTCGCCGCCCTGGGACCGGAGGACTCTCTGGTCTCTGCGCCGGAAGCGTGGACCGAGGCCATCGAAACGCTCCGCCGCATGGCCGACGAGCGAGGGAAGGACACCGGCACCCAGACCGACGAGTCCACCCAGCCCCTTGTCGTCGAGGCATATAACGGCGAACTCGCCATGCTCCGCGGCCTCCTCCGCCTCGTCCGGGTCATCGCCGAGCACAGCAACATCCACGAACTCCGCCGCGTCCTCGCCGAACACCGAGCCGACGAACAGGCCGCGTACGCCGAGCAGCCCGAACCTATGACCCCGCTCCGGCCCCGCACCGACGACCGACGCCAGGCGCTCCTCACCACCATCCGCCAACGCGGAGGCCAATGGACCACCGGCCGCGTACGCGCCCTCTACAAGCGCCTCTACCCCGGCCACATCTACCGCTCCGCCCTCCGCAGCGACCTCGCCCTTCTCCACCGCAAGGGCCACCTCACCCGCAACGACGGCCCCCGCGGCCGTTACTACACCCTCGCCACCGCCGAAGGGGGAACCCACCGTGCCTGAGCCCACCACCCGCCGCACCGTCCTCGCCGACGCCATAAGGAGCCAGGCCGGCCCCTGGACGAGCACCCGCGCCATGGGCATCAACGCCGCCGCCGGGTTCAGCGGCCACCGCAACACGGCCCGCAAGGACCTGCGCGCCATGGTCCGCGCCGGCGTCCTCGTGCCCGCCACCGCGGTCGGGAACCGCGCCTACACCAGGCCGGAGGTCGATGCCTGATGACCATCAGCACGCTGGCCGGAGCCCCCGCGGCTCCGGCCGGCGGCCGGGTCACCCCGACCGGCCGTCTCGTCCTGGATCACACCGCACCCCGCGACCAGTGGCTCGAGGCCCGCCGCGCAGGCATCGGCTCCAGCGACATCCCCGCCGTCCTCAACCTGACCAACTTCCGCACCCCGCAGTGGATCTACCACGACAAGCGCGGCGAGGTCCCCCACGACGACACGTGGTCCGAGCCCGCGCACTACGGCACGATCTTCGAGGAGCCCCTCGCCCTCGACTGGGCCCGACGCAAGCGCACCGTCGTCCAGCGCGTCGGCATCATCGCCAACGTCGACGACCCGTGGCAGATGTGCAGCCTGGACCGGCTCTGCTCCGAGTGCCCCTTCGACCGCAACACACGGTCGCTGTGCGCAGTCGAAGTGAAGTGCCGCAACGCATTCGTCGCGAAGTTCTGGCGCAACGGACCCCCCGACGACGTCCTGGCCCAGGTGCTCTGGCAGATCCTCGTCACCGGCCTGGACCACATCCACATCATGTGCCTGATCGGCGGCAACGACCCCCGCCTGTTCACCGTCCGCCGCGAGGACCACACCAAGCTCGTCGCCTACATCAACGCCGAGGCCTCCCGGCTGTGGCACGAGCACATCCTCACGGGGCGCCCGCCAGCCATCACCGGCGAGGAACCACCGGACGCCCTCGTCGAGCTGTACCAGCGGATGCACCCCGACCGGGACGGCTACGTCGAGATCGACCGCGACTTCGAGGCCCAGGCCGACGTCCGCGAGTACCTCGAAGCCGTCGCCGAGAAGGCCGAAGCCGAGAAGAAGCGGAAGGCCGCGTACGCGCGGATGCTCGCCCACCTCGGCAACTCTCAGGCCGCCCTCGTCCACGACAAGGTCTTCTACTCCATCGACCAGGCCAGCCGCGAGACCACCGATGTGGCCCGGCTCCGCGAGGAGTTCCCCGAGGCCTACGCCGCCTGCGTCACCGACAAGACCCACGACCGCCTGTCCATCCCGTCCGCTGTGCGGAAGGAGCTCACCTCGTGACGTCTCTCACCGAGCGCGCCGAAGCCGCCGCCAGCGGCGAGCCCGCGCCCACCTACACCCCGCCCCCCGCGGCTGTTACCGCTGAGCCGCTGCCCGACATCGACATCGACGGCCCCGGCCCAGATGGACCTGAGCAGGTGCCCGTCGTCGTCGCCTGGTCCCGCGTCATGGACGACATCCGGACCATCGGCAAGAACGAGCTCTACAACGCGGCCGGCACCCGCTACAACTTCCGCGGCGTCGACCGCACGGTCAACGCGTTCGCTCCGGTGCTGCGCCGCCACGGCGTCCTCGTCATCCCGACTGACGTGCAGGCTTCGTACCGGGACTTCACCAACAGCAACAAGAAGATCCAGCGCGAGTGCACCGTCGTCGTCACCTGGACGATCTACGGCCCGAAGGGCGACAACTTCACCGCCAAGTCCGCTGGTGAGGCATTGGACTCGGCGGACAAGGGCACGGCCAAGGCCCAGTCGGTGGCGCTGCGCGTGCTGCTGCTGACCGCCGGCATGGTTCCGACCGGCGACCCGGACCCCGACTCGGTGTACATCGACCGGGGCGAGGCGCAGACCCGCAGCGCGGAGTCGTACCGCGACGAGATCCTGGACCCGAAGACCAGCCCCGACCGGCTGTCGCAGATCCGCGTGGAGCTGGACGGGCTGCGCATGCTCAACGCTCGGGTGCAGAACGAGAACGGCGACCAGGAGACGCTGGACTCGATCGGTGGCCGGATGTACATGGAGCGCACTGGCGGTGGCCAGTGACCACCTTCGCCAACATCTGGCGGGCCGCCTGGGACACCGAGACCACCGGCACCAGCGTCTACCAGGACCGCATCGTCACCGCCGCGTTCATCGTCCGCGCCCCCGGCCGCGAGGACCGCACGTTCTCCTGGCTCATCAACCCAGGCGTGCCCATCCCGCCGGAGACCACCGAGGTCCACGGCATCGACGACGCCAAGGCCCAGGCCGAAGGCGTCCAGCCGAAGGCCGCCCTCGAGGAACTGGCCAGCCACATCACCACGGCCGTCTCCCACGGCATGCCGCTGGTCGCGTTCAACCAGTCCTTCGACTGGTCGATCCTCCACTACGAGCTGCTCCGCAACGGCCTGCCCACCATCGCCGAGCGGCTCGGCAAGGACCCGGTGACGCTGGTCGACCCGATCGTCATCGACAAGCAGATGGACAAGTACGTCAAGGGCACGGGCGCACGGAAGTTGAAGCCCACCTGCGAGAGGTACGGCGTCACCATCACCGACTGGCACGAGGCCAAGGCCGACGCCCTCGCCGCCCTGGAGATCGCCGAGGCCCAGTTCGCGAAGTACCCGCGGCTCGACACCCTCAGCCCGGGCGCACTGTACGCGTCACAGGCGAAGTGGCGCGCCGAGCAGCAGGCCTCGCTGCAGAAGTGGTTCCGCACCAAGGCCACCCCGGAGCAGGGCGGCGACCCGAACAAGGTCATCGACGGCTCGTGGCCGCTGCTGCCCGCCGAGGAGGCACAGGCATGAGCCTCCTCGGACGCCGCGAGAAGCGCGAGAACACCAAGCTCCGCGAGGACAAGGAGCGCCTCATCGCCCGGATCGACGAGCTGAAGGAGCGGTGCGCCGATCTCGAGCGCAACCCGGCCGTCGCCAAGCGCCGCGAGATCGACATGGCCGACCGCATCCTCACCCTCGAACGCCAGGTCATCACGAAGGACACGGCGATCAAGCGGCTCACGCAGCAGCTCGACGACGCCATCGGCGCCGGCCGTGTCCCTGAGGGCGACCTGGATGCCGCCGGCGACCGCGAGAAGACCCGCCGCGCCAACGCGGCAGCCGCCAGAGGTGAGCTGTGATCGCCGCCCTCGCCACCGAGCCCGGCCAGTACGGCGCCGCCGCCGTCATGGCCAGTGTCGCCGCCCTGGTCTACGTCGCCCGCACCTGGCCCGCCCGTCGGCGCGCCCGCCACGCCGCGTTCGCACCCCGGGCCGTGGTGACCACCGCATTCCGCTACTGCCCCGCCGAACTGCGCACCCGCGCCGTCGTGATGCACCGCGACGGCACCGGCCGCTGCGACTGCGGAGCCGACATCCCGGCAGGAGGACCCGATGCCTGACCTCAGCGACGACCAGCTCGAGCAGCTCATCACCGACCTCGGGCTGCGCCCCCGCAGGGGACCCGGAGCCCGCGCGGCGTGCGGCACGCCCGCCGGGTACCAGCGGCACGCCCGCCTGCGGGAGCAGCCGTGCGACTCCTTCCGCGCCGCGAACACCCGGTACAGGAAGGCCCAGACCAAGGCCCCCATCGCGCGCCCGGACCGACTGAAGCCGATCGCCCACGGCACCCTCGCCGGGTACAAGGCCCACCGGTACCGGCGGGAGCAGGCCTGCCGTGCGTGCCTGGCCGCGGTTCGTGACTACAACGCGGTCCGGTCCGCGGTGCGCAAGGGGGCTGCGCAGTGAGCCTCTTCGACACCGAGACGATGCCCGGCCGCACCGTGCCCGGATGGCTGCCCGGCGACCCCGACGTCACCATCACCGTCCACGGCGCCCCCGCCCCCCAGGGATCGAAGCGCCACGTCGGCGGCGGCGTCATGATCGAATCGTCCAAGAAGGTCAAGCCCTGGCGCCAGGACGTCAAGCAGGCAGCCCTCGACGCCACCCAGGCCATCCCCGGCTGGCGCCCCCTCGACGGCCCCCTCGCCGCATGGATGATCTTCACCGTCCGTGACCGCCCCGCCAGCAAGCCCAGCTGGTGGCCGGCCGGGACCCCGTGGTCCAAGACCCTCATGTGGCGCCCTGCCTCCACCCCCGACCTGTCCAAGCTCCTGCGCTCCACCGAGGACGCCCTCACCGGCATCGTCTGGAAGGACGACGCCCGCGTCGTGGAGTACCGGCGCCTGGCCAAGCACTACGCCAATGACGCGACCGGCGGCCTCGACGTCCTCGGCAGCCCGGGCGCCGTCATCCACATCTGGCAGCTCGAACCCGGAGCCGCCCTGTGAATGCCACCCGCGCCCAGATCACCGAACTCCTCCGCGAAGGCCTCTCCAACACCGCCATCGCCGCCCGACTCCACTGCGACAAGAAGCGCGTCGCCGCACGCCGGCAGCAACTCGGTCTGCCCAACGTCGTCCAGCAAGCCCTGTCCCTCGAGGAGAAGTGGACCGCGAACACCCAGCCCCTCGACGACGGCCACATCGAATGGACCGGCGAACGACAGGCCACCAGCCGCACCCCTGTCATGCGCTACCGCGAGCAGTCCTACAGCCCCGCAGCCATCGCCTTCCGCATCCACACCGGCCGCGAACCCGAGGGATACGTCTACGCCGACTGCGGCCTGCAGCACTGCGTCGCCCCCGCCCACGTCGATGACGAACCCGGCCGCCAGCGCACCCGGGAGCAGTTCCGCTACCTCCGCGGCGGCCGCCCCCCGAAGGACGAGTGCATCAACGGCCACGACCTGAGCGAGCACGTCCGCTACACGCCCGACTCCCGGGCCTACTGCGGCGCGTGCAAGGCGGCGCAGCACCACGAGGCGGAGGTGGCGTGATGGGCGCCCACCACAAGCGCTCAGCGCAACTCCTCTCCTCCCGCGCGGAGTGGGAGAGGCGCGCAGCCTGCATCGGCGAGGACATCGAGGTGTTCTTCCCCGAGGCAGCCGGCCGCGGCCACGACCACTACGCCAAGAACATCTGCCGCGGCTGCCCCGTCCGGACTGAGTGCCTCATCGATGCCCTGGAGAACGAAGGCGGCAGCCAGGCCGTCTGGCACCGCCACGGCATCCGCGGAGGCATGACCCCCCGTGAGCGTGTCGGCCTGGACTCCAGCGCCCTGGCACTGAACCCCGAGCCGCAAACGAAGGAGGCCACCGTGCACCTGGACCCGAACTCCGAATGCGGCACCCGAACCGGCTACCGCCGCCACCTCGAACTCGGCGAAACCCCCTGCGGGCCCTGCACCGTGGCCCACACCGCGATCGAGACCGAGCTGGACCTGACCTGGTCCGCAATCCAGCCCGCCCGCATCGAGCCCCGCGGACCGCGGACCGAGGCCCGGCAGGTCGTCAGCCCGTTCGCGGGCCGGCCGCGTACGCCCAAGCGGGCGCCGCGCGAGAAGGAGCTGCCGCCGATCGGCCGCACCCCCGCCGCCGTCACCGCGGCATCCGAGACACCCACACCGAAGACCCCCGACTGCGGCACCCCTGAGGCCTACCGCCGCCACGAGCAGCGCGGCGAAGCCATCGACCCCACCTGCTGGAACGCCCACCAACGCCGTCGGCGCACCAAGACCCCGACGGGAGCAGTCCGATGACCCGCCTTCCCTGCCGCATCGACGGCTGCCCCAGCACCAGCAAGGCCCGCAAGCTCTGCCCCACCCACTACAAGCGGTGGCAGACCTTCGGCGACCCCGAGGCAGGCGGCCCCATCAAGCACCACGCCTACAGCCCGCGAACGACCGGTGCCCGGCCGGACCAGGCGCAGGCGAAGGACTGGCGCAGCCACGCCGCGTGCCGCCGGGAGAACCCCGACCTGTTCTTCCCCGACGGCACCACCGGGGTGTTCCTGCTGCAGATCGAGGAGGCCAAGGCCGTCTGCCGCCGCTGCCCCGTGATGGAGCGGTGCCTGGCGTGGGCGCTGGAGACCAAGCAGGAGGCCGGCGTGTGGGGTGGCTTGTCGGAGGACGAGCGGCGGTCGATGCGGCGCCGGGCGTCCCGGGATCGCACGGCGGCCAAGCGGTGACCGGCCAGCCGCAGCAACGGCGGATCTGCCTGGACTGGCGGGACTCCCGCCACTGGTCCGAGACGCAGCGGCCGTGCCGGTACTGCGGGAAGCCCACGAACCTTCGGGACTCCAAGCGGTCCCCATCCCACAAGGTCTGCGCCGAGGAAGCCCTCGTCCGCCAGGCCGCCGAAGCCACCGAGGCCTACGCGAGCGAACGCATCCAAGGCATCTGACCACCAACCGCCTGACAACCAACTCAGAAAGGCACCACACCATGGGCATCCAGCTCCCCAATCACGTCAACCCCGAGGTCAAGCTCGACGCTGGCGCCGCCTTCGTCGAGGCGGCCCTCACCCGCGACCAGCGCCGCGGCCTCTTCGAGAACCCCGGCACCGTCGTCGTCGCCATCGTCGAACTGTCCTCCGTCACCTACACCGGCCACGCCGACGGCGAAGACAAGAAGCCCCAGGTCAAGCTCCGCGTCACCGGCTGCGAAGTCGCCATCGACGACGACGAAGCAGCCGCCCTCCTCGAGGCCAAGCGCGCCATGTGGAGGCGCCGCCGCATGGACGGAACCCTCGACGAGATCGGCAACGGCATGCGCGACGGCGGCAAGGTCCTCGACGCCGCGTTCGCCGGCTACCCCACCGAGGCCGAGTACCGCGCGCAGGAGGCCGAGAAGGAAGCCAAGCGCCGCGCCGAGTTCGTCCGCTGACACGCGCCCTGGCGGCCCGGGTCGTGGCGCCCCGGGCCGCCTCCGGCCGGATCCCCCGCACGAGAGAAGAGACCCCGTGAGCACTGAGGCAGTCAAGTGGGCCATGGACGACGCCCCCATGCTCCTCACCGACAAGGGCAGGCCCGACACCACGGCGCGGCACGTCCTCCAGGCGCTGGCCGAGCACGCCCACAAGGACGGCAGCGGCGCCCATCCCTCGGTGCTCAGGCTCCAGTACCGCACCGGCTACGACCGCACCACGGTGCAGCGTGCCCTCCGCCGACTGGAGAAGGGCGGTCTCATCCAGCCGGAGGGGCAGGTGCAGGGCCGTACCCGGTGGCGGCTGATGATGCGGCTGAAGCGGCCGGAGTTTGACTGGGCTCAGCTGGAGGCCGACGAGGAGGCTCACAGGGCGTCGGCCGCGGAGCGGAAGCGAAGGTCCCGCGCGCGGGATGTCACGCACGCAGAGCCCGTGACGGTCACGGACGCAGAGTCTGTGACACAAGCCGATGTCACGGACTCTGAGTACGGCCGTCACGCATCTCAAGTACGTGACGTCACGGACTCTGCGTCTGGACGTCACGCACTCAGTGCCGCCCTAACCACCAATGAACCACCACTAGAACCACCAGCAACCTCACCCCCTGACGGCCGCAGGCCAACCACCGGTAGTACCAGCGACCCCGACAGCGGCTCCGCCGCGCCAACAGACCAGCCCTACGAAAAGATCCCCGCCGCCGACATCGCCCGCGTCGTCGCCGGCCTCCCCGCCCCCGTCCGCGCCGGACTCGCCCACACCTCCCGCCACACCCCCCTCATGATCGACGCCACCATCCGCAGCGAACTCGGACGCGGCCTCACCCCCGACCGCCTAATCGCACGCGCCACCGACCGCTGGCACCTCCGCGGCTACGACGACGCCCAAACCGACGGTCGCATCCGCCGCCCCCTCGGCGTCGCCCACGCCCTCCTCCGCAACGACTGCACCAGCCCCCGCTGCGACGACGGCACCGACATCGACACCGGCCAGCCCTGCCGCACCTGCGACCGAGCCCGCGACGACCACAAGGCCAGCGCCTGACTTAAGGAGCCACCCATGGGCATGTCCCACGCCACCTACTTCGCCTACGGCATCCACGTCACCACCGACCGGTACCCGTGGGAGGAGAGCGAGCACGCAGACGAGGAACTGCCGAAGATCAAGGACCACTGCCCCGACGTCCGCACGCTCTCCGCAGGTGACTACGACCGCGACTTCTTCTTCCTCGTCACCAAGTCGCACGAGGTCAAGCTCGGCACGTTCGAACACATCACCCCGCAGACCGCCACCCCCTTCCAGATCGCCAACTGGGACCGCCAGCTGCTCGCCGCCGCCATCGCCCTCGGCTACACCAGCACCTCCGCGCCCGGCTGGCTCGCCGTCCCCGATTGCAGCTGATCCAGCCCCCCCAACGCCATGCCCGTGCCAACGAGACGCCCCACCAGCAAGGAGAACCCCATGACCCGCCCCGTCCTCAGCCCCTCCGAACTCCGTGTCCTCCGCGGCCTGGCCGAAGGGAAGTCCAACGGGCAGATCGCCCGTGAGCACTGCGTCACCGTCGACACGGTCAAGAGCCACGCGCGGCGGATCTTCCGGAAGCTGCACGTGGAGCGGCGGATCGATGCGGTGCGGGTCGGCCGGCAGCTGGGTCTGGTGCTGGGTGGGTGTCCGATGTGCGGCCGGGAGGGTGGAGGTGCTGTGCGCCCGTCTGAGACGTTGGGCGGCGTGTCGATGTCCGTAGACGTGTCCGGGGGTCTGGGAGGCGCTCAGGGCGCGGCTGGGGGCGTCTCGTGACCGGTCCCAGTTCCATGCCCCGCGGTGAGCGCACCCCGCGCCCGGGCACCAGTTGGGAGACCGAGGTCGTTTCGAGCGGCGAAGTCGTCGTTCCGGACAGCTCCTGGCTCGGCTTCCATCCCGTCAGCCCGCCACGCCTCAACCGTCGACAGCGCCGCGCCATCGCCCGCGCGCTCCGCCGGAAAGGACGCGCCCGATGACCCGCACCGTGATCCACACCCCGCCGGCCGAAGAGATCGCCGCCACCCCGGCCACCCTCGACGAGCTCACCGCCAGCCTCCGCGTCGCCCTCAGCGCACGGTTCGGCGAACCCGTCACCACCGGCGAGATCGGCGAGTACGGCGGCTTCCCCCTCGTCCCCGACGACCAGCTGCCCGCAGGCGTGATCCACTTCCGGCCCGCCGCCCGGCCGTCGATCCCCCTGCCGCTCCTCACGATCGAGTGCGAGCAGGACGGCCCCGAGGGCCCGTTCGCCTGGGCGGAGTCGACCACATGAGCCAGGACACCGGCGTCCTCATGGCCCTCATCTGCGTCGGCATCCCCCTCGCCGGCTGCCTCACCTTCGCGGCCTGGATCGCCGTCTGCGAGCTGGTCCGCCACTGGCGCACCGTCGGCGCGTGGCTGCTGATCGCCGCCGTCATTGCCGTGCTGCTGACGGCTGCCGCCTTCATCGACTGAGCTAGCTGTGGCGTACCACGGCTCGCGAACAGTATTCCTTCGCCGCTATATTGGCTAAGGTGGGAACATGACTGGCTTTCAGCGATGGACCCGAGCGATGGAAGACATCGCCCGATGGGTCGTTCAGCGTCACCAAGAGGACCCCGGAGCCGAGTTCTTCGGCTTGGAGGTCGCCAAGGCGACGGGCTATGGTCCGGGTACCACCTACCCGATCGTCCGCCGCATGTGCGAGGCCGGGTGGCTAGTCGCCCGAGAAGAGGGCGAGGAGCCTCGCAAGATCGCCCGCCCGCCCCGCGTCTACTACCGCATCGATCCGGAGTCGCTTCCTGCCGTCCGGCAGCGACTGGCGGAGATTGATGCTCGACGCCGCAAGATGTCCGGTCTCTCTGGGGCTCTTGGCACAGCTTCTGGTTCGGCGCCCATCCAGCCCGATCAGGGGAGGCCGTGATGGGAGACTCCACGGAGCCGCAGGTTGCCAACGTTGCGACGGGGCGTCTTGAGAGCTTTAAAGTCGTGGTTGGAAAGAATCTGGTGGAGGGTCGGGAGGATGAGGCAACCCTCCGCCGCATTGCAGTCATGGGATCTCGGAGGCCGCTCGATCAGTTCGTGAGGGCGTTCAAGTTCTGGGGGCCATTGTCGGTCATCAATTGTTTAAGTCTGAGTTATCTCCTCCCGAGTCTGCCCGTAGTGGTTCCCGCCATGATTGCTCTCGCCGGAGCTGCTACCCAGTCGGCCCTGCAAGTGGTTTGGTTGCGTAACCCCACCTACGCCGTCACGCTGATCTCCACGGCGCTCCGTATGGGACGGTTCGAACGGCGGTTGGAACGTTGGGCAGAGCCCCTGATCACTCTGGGTGGAACGGCGCTGTTCCTGGTCCCAGCCTTGGTTTTTCCCCCGAGGTTCAGACGGCCGTGGCTAGCGGGCATCTTGGAGTCGTTTGCCTACCGACGGGAGGAGGACCTGTCATTTTGGCGCATCGTGACCAGTTTTGTTGCCACATGGCCCTCCAACCTCCTCAGGGACTGGAGTGAGTGGCTCAACGGCACCGATCCAAACTTGATGCTTGAGGGTCGCGATCAAGAAGGTGCTCAATCCCTCCAAGGCAAGCGCCCGGGCTGGTTTCGCCGCCACGGCGGAGAGATCGGATGGGCCGCGGTGTTCGGCCTGGTGCTCCTTGTACTGTGCGAGATCGGGAAGGCCTTCCTCCACTCCCGCGGCCTGGTCTACCCCTGGGACGTCTGGTTCACTGCCGCGGAGCACTGACAGCCTCACCCCACGCCACGAGAGCGGCCCCACTGGGGCCGCTCTCGTGTGCTCGGGGCTGACGGCGAGACTCGCTGGCCTGTCCAGCAACGCAAAGGACTTGCGACCCACCCCCTATGTGGGAGCCTCCCGCGCCTGTGGTGCGTCTCTTCATGCAGTAAGACACCCGAGGGGGACGCGTGGCAGGAAGTGAAACGTCAAGACGAAACAGACGGCGCCTGGCCAGACATCATCCTGGCCCTGACCGAGTCCGAGTCCGAGCCAGGGGGCGTGCCGAAGGGTCCGAAGCGAGCCGTCTTGGCGGCCTGAACCTCCTCACCCTCGGTGCAGTTGTCACCATCGTGGCGAGCGTGGTTGGCCTGGTGGCGACGGGTGTCGGCACCATCTACAGCGCTCGGGTTTCGGCGGACCAGTTGCAACAGTCGCGGGAGCAAGCCGACGAGCGGAAGCGAGTTGATGAGGACCAGCGGCGCGCTCAGGCGTCGCTAGTTTCGTACTGGGTCGATGGAAACGGGTACTTCACGCGCCGGCTTCACCTGATGAACAGGTCTCCTGACCCTGTCACAGATGTGGACCTCAGCTTCATCGCTGGGTCCTCCAACGGCAGGGTGGTTGCCTTCCAGGTACTCATGTCAAGCCTCCCGCCCTGCTCTGAGACGGTGATCGAATCCAAGTCATTGCGCTACAGGAAGGCGCAAGCCGGGGATGAGTCAACCTGGCGGGGTCCAGACCCCACAGGCCGGCACCCGGATTTCAAGGCTACGTCCCGACTTGGGTTGGACGCTGACAAGGGAGCTCTCGGATTCAGGGACCGTGATGGCGTTGCATGGCTTCGCAGGCCGTTTGCACCTCTGGCCAGAGGCACTAATGACGGCTGGCCGGCTTCTGCTGCCATCTCTGCCTACGGCCTGATCGGCGAAGATCCGCAAATACACGCCATCAAGGACTGCGGATACGAGTAGGGACTCCCGACGGCTGGTGACTGGACGTCACGGCCGTCAAGAAGGAGGGCCGTGGCGTCGACCACGAGATCGCTCGCCTGAAGAGCCTCGCTGAGGTCTATGCCCTGGTCGTGCACGGCAGCAGCGACTGACCACAGACGTGCAGAGGCCCCGTCAGTCTGCGACCGGCGGGGCCATTGTCCGATGGTTCGCGGGGCCACTCCCTACGGATAGGTCTGGACTGGCAACGCGACCGGCTCCTCCTGGCCGTCCCAAACGACCCTGATGTGCGTGGGCACACGGCCGTCGGACGACCCGGCCATGGTGAAGTCATGGCCCACTCCTGGCTGCAGCGACACTTGCCGAGGGACTTCACGCACGATCGGCGGGAGACCGTCCGCTAGGACGGACACCCCCTCCGCAGTGGCACTCCCAACGTTGCGCAATGTGAAGGCGTTGACGCTTCGGCGCTCCAGCGTGAACTCCGCCCTCGGACGGGCTGCCTCGCGGCGCTCCTCCGCTTCCGCCCGCTGGAGCGCCAGGGCGCCTTCAGCGGCATCCGCCGCACGCTTCCCGTCGCTGCGCGCCTTCACACTGATCACCGTGGCCACGGCCGCCAGAACGAAGGCCGCCCAAGCCGGTATGTCTCCCCAGTCCATGCGGGGACCCTAGCCCCTCATGCCAACAACAGCCCCGGTGCTCCTGAGCGTCTCGGATGCTGGCTTCGGGCACCGCCATCAAGTCCATGGCCGGCACCCACCGGCTCGCCCGGCTCCGTGTGGCCCGCCTCACGAGTATCAGCTCGTCGTTGTGCCAACTCTGGCGATGCCAGCTGGCCCCGAGGTCGGGTGCCGTTCGGCGCTCACCATAGGAGCTTGACGGCAGTGGCCATCAGCAGGAAGCAGAAACCCCACAGAATGATTGGGCCGGACGCGCCTTTGAATCTGACGACCCCGAAGAACTCCATTTCGATCTTGTCGAAGCGGGCCTCCAGGAGGACCACCAGGATGAAGGCAAGTAGGGCGATCAAGGGCAGACCTATGACGGCAGCGAAGTGGTCTTCGAAGATTTTCATGATCCATGGATCTTTAGACCACGCAGCGATAACGATGGGCGTGTACGACGCCAACACTTCTATGGATGCGCAGGTCACGCACAGTGTGAAGATGAGACTGCGCCGGCGCTCTGCCTGCTCCTGAGAAGTCGACCTAGTGGGGATTCGCGTCCTTTGCTGCTGCGGCGCATCCTGATCCGGCGCAGGGGGTATTTGCTGCATGCCGTGATGATGGCCTGTCAGTGGCTAAAATAGCCATAGAGCGGTGCGATCTGGGACACGCGTATCCGCGGGCGTGCTTGGCTCATCCACTTCAGGCCCGCCCCCGACGGCTGGCGATGGCATGCACCGCCGATCGCACAAGATCGAGCGGGGTAAACGTGTCAGTCTGAGGATCGTTCGGCGTGCGCGAGCCCCAGGCAGGCTCCGGGTGCACCGCCGGATGCGATGCAGGACAGCAAGAAGGCTCCGGCCTAGCCCAGGCCGGAGCCTTCGTCGTACCTTGGCGGCCTACCCAGCGCCTGGCGTGCCGCAGTCAAGAACGGCAGTCTGGCTGCGGACGTTGTGATTGCAGCGAACTCAGCTTCCGTTGGCGGGCCTTCGGTGAGATTCAGTCTGATCCTGACCTGCTCGATCCTGCCAGCCAGGACGTGACACATATGCGTTGCCGCGGCATCCACGGACGGCGGCCCAAGGAGCGAAATATCTTCCATGGCGCGCACCGTCGTTGCCAGTGCGTTGAGCACCCCGTCCTCCACGTTCAGCGTGGCTTCCAGGATCGCAACATCCCGCTCTCGTGCTGCAGAGTCGCTGGGCGCCCGAGGACGTGCCCGCAAGGCCAGCAGGGCTTCGTCGCACCCGTCCCATGCGGACAAGAACGTCGAGTACGCAACCCGGCGCTGCTCCCGAACCCAGTGGCCATGCTCGATGCTCGCCTGATTGCGCGTCTGCGCGATCATGGCCCGCCCCGTGAAGTACGCTCCCGCCGCGGCGCCCAGAGCACCCGCAAGGCCCGCGACCAGCGCGGCCAACCCCTCATCCATCCCGGCATGATGCCCTACTGGAGATCAGTCGCGCCCAGCCGCCCGGATGCTCGCCTCCAAGGCCGCCATCAGATCCGCCGCCGGCACCGGCTCTGCAGGCTCCTCAACCTCGGCCCCGCTCATCTTCGCCACCACCAGCTGCTCTAGCGCCGCTGCGTACTCGTCGTGCAGCTCGCTGATCTCCACCCCGGCCAGCTGGTCCATCAGCAGCTCAGCGAGCTCCAACTCCCGCTCGGTCACCGGGGCCGCGCTCGACAGGTCGTCCGGTTCGCGGATCTCCTCCGGCCACAGCAGCGTGTGCAGCACAAGCATCCCGTGCCGCGGCCGCAACACCGCCAGCCGCTCCCGGGTCCGCAGCGTCACCTTCGCCACCGCCACCGTGCCATGCCGCGCCAGGGCCTCAACGAGCAGCGCGTATGGCCGCTGCCCCTGCTCGGACGCGGCGCCAACCCAGTACGGCTTCGCGTACAGGACCGGGTCGACATCGCAGTCGTCGACGAAGCCGAGGACGTCGACAGTCTTCCGTGTCGGCAGCGGCAGCGCGGCTAGGTCTTCCTCGAGGAGGACGACCGTCCGGCCGTCCGGGCGCTCCCAGCCGCGCGCGATCTCCGACTGTGGGACCTCGACGTCCTCGCGCTCACAGACCCGCCGGTGCCGGATGCGGGCGCCGTCGCTCGCGTGGACCTGGTGGAAGCCGGCGCCGTGCTCCTCGGTCGCCGCGTAGAGCTGCACGGGGATCGTGACCAGGCCGAAGCTGATGTAGCCAGTCCAGATCGCGCGCATAGGGACAGCGTGCATTGGGGGGCAGTCCAGCGCCTGGCGTGCTACTCCGGCGCGGTGATCACTGCCTGCAGCGGCGGCGCTATGCCTCGCGGGTGATGACGTGCGCGGTACTCCATCCCGCCGGGATGCCCCGCGGTCCGTTGGGGTGCAGTGTGGAAGTGCGGCCTCGCCCGGCGTACCTCCACAGAAACGTTCCAGGTGGGGCCGCCCGGGAACGCGGTCCCCGGCAGGTTCTCTCGGCTCTGTCCGAGCCGGGGCCGCTCGGACGCGGCCCCGCCGACCTGTGCCGCACACACACGGCGGGGCCGCTCACCACCCGTACGCACCGCCCACCTGGCAGCAGTGTCCTGACGAGGTGAGGCTGGTCGCAGTGCATGAGGGATCGTCCATCCCACCGACGCCCCTCGGGCATGCGCAGGGCCCCCGTCGTGCGAGCGGCGGGGGCCTCGCCATGCTCTGGCTACAGGCGCATGCTGGAGATGTGGCCCTGTCCACCGCTTGCCAAAGCTGCCCCCAGGGCAGGGCCGCACATCTGCCCGCCCGGCCTTGCGAGTGGTCCACACGGCTGGCCGGACGGGCCCTGAGGCGCGGTCCCGCCGAACGTCCTCCCCATGAGTTCAGCGGCGGGGCCGCCCAAGCGTCCGCCCGGCCGGCCGTGTGAGTTCCCCACGAGGCCCGGGCCCCGGCCGGGTGGGCTCTCGCACAGGATGATTCGACGGCCTCGACGGCTACTCCTCCACGGGGGATGACTTCTTCGGCCGACTCCTGCCGGACCCGCTGTAGCCCTTCGCGATGTCCTGCACCGTCGAGAAGTTCAGCCCCAGCTCCGCACCCACAGACCGCAACGAAGCCCCCGGGCGCGTAAGCAACTCCTGCACCGCAGCCTGCCGCTGCTCCTTCAGCCGCTTGTTCTGTCCGGGGAGCGCCTTCAACACCTCGCTGAGCGCCCGCGCCCTCTCCGCCGGGTCGTTGATCTGTTCCAGCGCGTCGATGGCGTCGAACACCCGTTGTGCCTCCTCGCTCACTCCGCAGCCCCTCTCTGTGGGCGGGCCGCTTCCCAAACTGTAGGGGGTTCCCCTACAGTCTTGGAAGGGAGCCCGCGCGCTCCTAACGCAAGCGGCCCTCGTCCCGGCGCCTGGCAGCAATCGGGACGAGGGCCAGACCTCCGTACACCCGTGAAGCGACCGGAGATCCAATGCAAGAGCGTACCGACCGCGCCCTGGCGCAGCCCAGCACCGCGCCCCAGAAGGGCAACGACGCCCCCGCGATCCCGGACGTCGTGAAGAACCCGCCGCCGCCCGCGCCACCGCAGCCCAGCAGCGTCATCGGCCACTACACCGTCGCCGACTGCGCCCGCGACTACGCCGCCGCCGGCCACGTCCGCGAGGTCCTGGACAACCAGATCCACGGGCACCGCTGATGTTCGACTGGCTGCGAGGCGGCAACGACCGCGAGCTCGCGAAGAAGTACCAGGGCCGCGAGTCCGCCAGCGACCGCAAGACCCGCAAGGACATCGAGCGCGCTGGCCGCGACTCCGCCCGCACCTCAGCCCGCAAGGGCCAGGCGTGGGAGGACGGCGAGTGGCGCCGCCTCGGCGGCTACTGACCCCCCACCCCCCGAGACAGGCCGGGTCCGCGGTTCCACCCCCACGCCGCGGGCCCGGCCGCAACACGTCAGGAGACACCCCCCGTGGACGTCGACACCCGTCGCGCCGAGGTGCGCCGCCTGTCGCGCGACGAGGGCCTGTCGCTGCGACAGATCGCCGAGCGTCTCAACGTCAGCAAGGACACCGTGCGACGCGATCTCGGCGTCGCGCGACAGCCCGCCGCGACAACCGCGACACACGCGACGCCGGCGCGCGCCACCGTCGCAGTTGACGAGACACCCCGCGCGACACCAGGGGAGTGGCTCGCCCTCGACGACGAGACGACCCAGCACCTCGCCGTCCTCCACGCTGCCGGCCACACCACCGCCGACGCTGTCGCGCTCGCCGTGCGACTGCTCGCCAACGCCTACCGCCACGCATGGGACTACGACGCCGTACCCGACGGCACCGCGCCCCACATCCTCGGCGTCAGCTATGCCGGCGCCGACGACGCGCCCGCGCCCGACAGAGCCCGCCAGTCCATCAAGGAGCAGCCCTGTGCCTGACACCCGCGACGACTGGTGGGACCGGCTGTACGCCGACGACGACCAGGAGCAGGACGACCAGCCCGCTGCCGAGCCCTGGTACCGGCTCAAGCGCCGGGGGAGTGACCCCGAGCAGCCGGAGCAGGCCCCCGTCACCATCGACCAGGGCGGCATCCTGATCACCATCGCCCAGCCCAAGACCCCACCCGCCCGGGCGCGCGTCCGCCGACGCGTCCACCCCATGTGGCTGGTCTACAACGGCGGCGCCGCCTTCGCCGGGTGGACTCTCGGCTTGGAGCCGGCCATGGCCGCGGCCATAAACGGCGCAGGCCTGCGCGGCGGGCTCGCCTTCGGCGTTGGCCTGGTCATCGTCACCGCGATCCCCGCCGTCTACGTCCGCGGCCTCCGCGTCAATGACGCGCTGCGCCCCGTCGCCGTCTGGGTCGCGCGCATCCCCGTGGCATCCGCCGCGCTTGCTCTCGCCCTCCACACCACCGGAAGGTCCTGACCACCGTGCACACCCTCGCCGCATCCGCCAACGGCGCAGCCTTCGGAGCCCTCGGTGCCGGCGGTATCGCCCTCGCCTCCACCTTCGCCCTCGTCCTCGGCGTCCGCGGCAAGGGCCGCGTCAAGCTCAAGGAGAACCCCGCCGTCATCGTCGGCTTCCTCGCCGGGACCGCCTTCATTGCCGCCGGGAACCTGTTCGCCAAGCCCCAGCAGTTCACCGCGCAGGGCCTCACCGGGCTCGGGGTCGGCACCGGGGGAGACGGCATCTTCGGCAACGTTGGCGTCGGCGCCGTCTGCCTGATCCTGCTGATCCTCATGCTCATGGCCAAGCTCACCCCCGCGTACGGGGCGATCCTCGGGATCATCGCTGCCTGCGTCTGGCCGACCGCGGGGGACGGCACGATCTGGGCCGCGCCCACGGAGATGGCCGCCGGCGTCCTGATGATGCTGGGGAGCTGACCATGCGCGTCTGGATTGCTGTCGCGAAGGGCTCTGGCCGTCTCACCGCCGCCTTCTGGGACTGGGTGTCGCACGGGTGGCTCACCCGTCTCGGGGGAGTAGTGCTCGCTGCCCTGTTCATCAAGGGCCTGTCGCACACGTGGCTCATCCTCGGTTGTCTCGCTGTCGCATGGGTCGTCGCAGCTGTCGCACTCGGGTTGGCCAAGCCGTCGCGCGACACCGAGACGGACGGCGACGAGGACAGCGACAGCGGCGACCAGGAGGAGGGCGACGAGGAGGCGGAGGATGCGACACCGGCCGAGCCGGAGCCGCTCCCCGACCTCACGCGCGACGAGACGGCCGAGTACCTCCGGCAGCTCCTGGGCCCCGAGGGGGGAGTCCACCTCGCCACCCTCGCCCGGGCCCTCACAAAGGCCTCCGGCGGCCGCCGCTGGGAGACCCGTGACGCGCGCGCCCTCGTCACCCGCGTGGGCATCCGCGTGAGGGATGGCGTGAGGGTGCCCGGTGGGGGTGTCCGTGAGGGTGTGCACCGGGCCGACGTCCCACCGGCCACTCCCCCCGAGCGGGAGGGTGTCCCTGAGAGCGTTGTTGCCGCAGGTGAGGGCGGCAACAACAACGGCAACAACGTGGTGCGGGAGAAGGTCGGAGAGGGGGGCGTGATCACCCGGCACCCCGGCGATACCCGCCGCTACAAGGTCGCCGCCAGGCGCTGACAGACCTAGGTGTCACACTCAGACGAGGGCCCCGCCGACCTCATGCGGCGGGGTCTCGTTGTGCCCTGGCAGCCGCCGCGCGCGGCGGCAGTCAGCACACCACACCGGTTATCATCCAGGTTGTTGTTTCGGTTTCTAGTGGGTAGGTTGGACGGTATGGGGAACCGTGAAATCTACCCAAACCCGCCTTTGGCCCTTACCGTCGTCCAACTAAGCCACACTGCCACCAGCGCACTCAGCGAGTCCGATCAAGCGTCGTTGAAAGCCAAGCTGGTCAGCCGTTTTCCGCTGTTCCGGCCCCACCAGAGAATGAACGTCACCATCACGCCCGCCGGCGCAGCGCAGGAGCAGAGCGTTGATCCCCGGTTCGTCACGCGCGACAACACCGCGTCCGTGACCTACCGCCGCGACGCCATCGTGGTGGAGACCACCCGATATGAGAGGCGAAGCGTCCTGCGCGAGCTCCTGCACCTTGCAGTCGAAGCACGCCAGGCCGTGGCGCCCGTAGATGGCGTCACCCGTCTCGGGGTCCGCTACATCAACGAGATCCGCGGCGATATTGACGGCCCCGCCGACTGGTCAAGGTGGATCGCCCCGGCCCTGACCAGTGTCGCATCGATGCAGGCCGGCGCCGACGCACAAGCCCTGTCTTGGCAAGGACTGGCCATCTTTGGGAGCCCTGAGACCGGGGTGGCCCTGCGGCACGGCAACCTTGAGGGAGGTTACGCAGTCGATCCGACCGGTGACCTCAGGCGCAGCACCACCCCGGACCCTGGGCCCTTCTATCTGCTGGACCTGGACAGCTACTGGACTCCCAGCGGAGAGACGCCGCCTCTAGTCTGGAGCGACACTGCGGATCGGTACGACGCCGCTGCCCTCAGCGCACAGCAGCTTTTCGAGCAACTCATCACCGCCGAGTACCGGGAGCTCATTCGTCATGACCAATGACCCACAGCGCCCTGCCGCCTCGACTGCGCCTACCGCCGTCCTGAAGCAGCTGGCCGAGCCCCAGACGACTGTCGCCTATCAGCTCGGTGAGCTGACCAACGCGACCGGTTCGCTGCGTTCTTCCGGCAAAGAGGTGGCGAAGTCCACCACGGAGCTGCACCAGCAGGCCCTGTTCATCGACTGGCAGCACCGCACGAACGAGCGTGGCAAGCTGGCCCCGAAGGCCTTGCTGGAGGAGATCGCAGGCCTTGGGTTCGCCTGGCGTGACGTCGCTCGCCTCATAGGAGTGAGCGTGCCCGCAGTGCAGAAGTGGCGCCGGGCTGGAGGCGTGACCGGTGGCAACCGCCGCGGGCTCGCCAGTCTGCTGGCCATGTGCGATCTGATCACCGAGAAGTACCTCATCCAGGAAGTCGCGTCCTGGTTCGAGATGCCGATCTACACCGACGTGCCGGTCACTCCGATTGACCTGTGGGCCGCCGGCCGCCGTGACCTGGTCCTGGAGCATGCCAACGGTCACAGCGACACCGAGCAGATCCTGAACGACTACGACCCGGACTGGCGCGAGCGCTTCCGTTCTGACTTCGAGGTGTATCTCGACAGCGACGGCGAGATGTCCATCCGCCCCAAGGACAGGTGAAGTGCCGCACAACATGGAAAAGCCTGAGGACCCGGAGGAGCTCTACCGAGCCCTCGGCGAAGAAGTGAACCCGGACCGGCTGTACCTGACCGGCGACGTGTTCGAGAATGTGGCCGTGCTCGACACCGACGGCACGGCCACCCGCCGGACCGTCATGATCCTCGACCACCCCTGCTCGCTCCGCACGGATGGTGTGACCCTCACCTCACGGCTTCTGGTCGCCGAGGTACGGCGTACGCCCAAGGACACCTGGAGCGGCTGCTACAACCGCATGTGGCTGCCCGCCCCCTTCCCCGGCGCCGACGGCAAGGCCAACCCGTGTGCGGCCTTCTTCGACGCCTGCTACCACGTCTCGCCCGAACAACTGTCCGCCGGCACCCGCATAGCCTGCCTCCACCCCTACGGCATCAACCTGCTGCTGCAGCGCCGGGTCAAGCACTTCAGTCGCGTCACCGTCGAGACACACAAGTTCCATGAAGCCAACCTCGGCGTCTACGAAGAGGCCGACCTCATTGAGGACTGGTGCCTGGAACGCGAAGACCAAGACGTCAAGGCGGACGAAGCAGTCGCCGAGTGCGCCGCCTGGCTCGGCGAAAAGGTCGGCGACCGTCGGCGGCGCGAGCTCCTAGCGGACCCGCAGCAGCGCAGCACCGTGCGTAAGCAGATGTACGACCGGCTCAGGGAGCTGCGCACGCAGCAACGGCCCTGATCCGCAACGACACCGGGCCACGCCGCAAGACGCGCCAGGGAACCACGATGTCCCCGCTTCCCATCGGTAGCGGGGACATCGGTCATCTCGTCGGCTGACAGCAGGCCACTGGACAAGATCGCGCGCGGTAGCGCATAAGTCGCTACACGTGTGCCCGAATCCAGATCGAGCCCCCGCCCGCCGGGGGCTTTCGTATGTCCAGGGAGGTGCACCATCGACACCTGGTACACCGCCCAACAGGCCGCCGCCTAAGCCAACCAGGTCCGCCGCATGCTCACCGAGGGCCACCCCCGAGCCGACCGCGTCGCAGCCGTCACAGAGCGCACCATCCGCTCCTGGGTCGGCCGCCGGCACCTCGCCCCCGAGGGCCTGGACGCCGACCGACGGGGAGGGGACTCGCCGGCCCGCCCACCAGCACGTAGATCGCTATCCGTCGCCCTGGCCACCCCTGTGCACGGATCTCCCGGTGACGTTCGCCGTCGTCGTGCTGCCCGGGCGGGTCACCGTTGCGTCACGGCCCTGCACAACTCCCACACAGCGGCGCATTATGGCCCTCACCGCACCAACGAACCGGGGGACCCGCGATGCCCGAGCCCACCTACAGCGACATACAGCGCGCCGTCAGCCGCGAGAAGCGCCAGATCTGGGCGGCGTGGCTGTCCGGCGGTGTCATCTGGCTGATCATCACCAACGCGACGCGCAACGTCGCTGTGGTCAGTGTCATCACCCAGGTCCTGCTGGTGGTGCTCGGCATCGCCTCCACTTACATCACCATCAAGATGACGCGGGCTTTGAACCGGAAGGCCGACGCGGCGCGCCGGCAGGTGCTGGGGGAGTAGCGGATACGGCGCGGCCCCGGTCCGGACGTTCCGGATCCGGGGCCGCAGTGCTGCCGGAGTCAGGAGCCGGGAGGCGGTCCCTCGGCTGGTGGCGCGATGTGCTTGTTGATCAGGTCCACCCAGTCAGCCACGCTGTAGCACCCGCCCCGGCCGTTGGCGTGGTTCTGCACGAGCTCGCTGAACGCGGCGACGAACCCGGCCGCTGTCGGGGGGGCGTTCTTTGCGCGGTGGGCCGCTGTCTTCAGCCGCTCGTGTGCAGCCGGGAACTCGAGCGTCGCCCGCGCCTCACGCTCCTTCATCCGCTGGACGCCGTCTTCTATGAGGATGCGCTGGACGAGATGTCCTGGGCACTCGGCCGTGTGCCAGGTCTCGGTAACGCCGCTGCGCCCGGCCATGATGACGCGGGCGTCGCCGTCGCTCGGGCCGGCGTGACAGTCGGGGCACTCTTCGAAGGTGGCGCGGCGCGGCCGTTCTTCGTCGGTCACTGGTCCTGTCCTTCCCACGTGCTGCGTAGCGGGATCTTCACTACTCCGGTGTGGTCGTCGCGCGCAAGACCCTCCAGCCCGTCCATGACGGCGTCGATGTGGGCGCGGTCCTCGTGGCTGAGGTGTGCGAGACGGCCGTCCAGCATGGCGCAGACGAGCCGGTGGCCGACGTCCTGTTCGGGGTGCGGGTGGCCGCAGTCGCAGGGGACGGAGCGGTCCAGGTTCGGCATCAGGTCGGCCGGGAGAAGTAGGCGATCCAGCCGACCACGACAGCACCCAGGACCCAGATGCCTGCGTCGGCCCATGCGCCGCCGACGTAGAACATGTAGGCGGGCACTCCAACGCTGACGATCACCCAGAAGAACGTGTGCTCCTCGGGGATGCCGCTCATCTTGGGCTGCCGGCGTTGGGCTGGTCCCAGGGGCTGGTCGGGCGCTCGGGCAGCGTGGCGTCGGGGCGGCCGACGTACCACTCCCAGAACTGGCGGGTGACGGCTGATCGGTCGGTGCCGGCGGCCTGTGTGACGGCGTCGAGCTCTTCCCAGAGTTGGTCGTCTGCCCCGCGGATGACGCGCTGCTTGTGCTTGTGCTGACTGGCCATGAGGCAATGCTCCCAGGTGGCTTGCCACCCGTCAAAGGGTGTGCCATATTGGAGGTGGCAAGCCACCCGCGAACAGGTCGGATGGCACCGCAGAGGGGGTCCGATGAACGCCGCAGCCACCACACAGCACACCAACTGCCTCCGCTGCGGCCGCACCCTCACCAGCGCCAAGTCCTGCGCCGCCGGCTACGGCCCCACCTGCGCCGCCAAGATCCGCCACGCCGCAGCCGACACCGCCGACTTCAAGCCCCACCAGGTCGCCTCCGCCCGAGAGCTCATCGCCGACGGCGCGATCATCCCCCTCCGCTCGGTGGTCTTCATCGCCGTCTCCACCGACGGCACCGAGACCTACCGCACCGCCCCCACCGGCTGCACCTGCCCCGCCGGCCTGAAGGGCTCCCGCTGCTACCACCAGCTGGCCGCGCGCCTACTGCTCGCCGCCTGACCGACCGACCCGAGCAAGGAGCACCATGGACTTCCGCGACGCCATCAACGCCGTCATCGGCGACCTCACTCCCCAGCCCTGGCAGTACACGGCCGCCGACGGAGCCACCCTCACTGTCATCCCCGCTGGCCTTCGTGAAGCCCCCGGCTACGGCGAGGTCTACGTCCGCGTCACCGCCGACAAGACCCGCGCTGCCGAGGTCGGCGTCACCACCACCTACATGGCCAGCGTGCTCCACGCGATCGACACCAGCACCGGCTACGAGTACATCAACGGCTTGTGGGACGAGATCGTGATCACGCCCACCGAGGGCGGCGGTCTGTACATCGAGGTGAGCGAAGTCCACTACGAGCCGCGCCGCGAGGTGAGGACGGCCATCGTGCTACCGCCGGAGCAGCGCTTGCCTTTGGCGTCCGCGATGCGTCGCGCCTGCGACGTCGCCAAGAGCTGGGAAGACCCCGTCTGACCCGCGCCGCCGCACGACTAAGGGCCCGCCCCGACCGCCCGGGACGGGCCCTCCACCTTGCCATCGCCATTACCATCACACCATGACTACCGGTAACGAAGCCAGCGACAGCGGCCAGGTCCGCGACGGCAGCGGCAAGTTCCGGCGCACCACCGAGACCGCCGAACGCGAAGCCAAAGCCTGCGACCTCTTCAATCGCGGCTACAGCTACCGCCGCATCGCCAAAGAGCTCAAGTGCGACCTGCGCACCGCGTACGACGACGTCCAGAACGCCATGCGGGCGATCATCGAAGAACCCGCCAAAGAGGCCCGCGACAAGCTCCGCTCACGCCTGGAGTACCTCTACGAGCGGGCCGCCGAGGTCGCCGACCGAGACCACGTCACCGTCTCCCACGGCAAGGTCATCACGGTCAAGGACCCGGACACCGGCAAGGACGAGCCGCTCCTGGACGACGCGCCGAAGCTCCAGGCCATCGACCGCATGGTCCGCATCACCGAACGCCTCGCCGCGCTCGACGGCCTCAACGCCCCGCAGCAGGTCCACCTTGGCGGCGAGGTCAAGTACAACGTGGTCGGCGTGGACGTGGAGCAGCTGAAGTGACAGCGGTGGTCGAGCACGTCTACGAGCCGCGCGGTGCGGCGCGGGCGTTGTTCGACTGCCGTGAGCCTGAGGTGCTGCTGTCTGGTCCGGCCGGCACGGGCAAGTCCCGGGCGTGCCTGGAGAAGCTGCACACCATGGCGCTCGTCAACGGGGGGATGCGCGGTCTGATCGTGCGGAAGACCCGCGAGTCACTGGGGTCGACGGCGCTGGTGACGTGGCGGGAGCACGTCGCGAAGGAGGCGCTGGCGACAGGACTGGTGCAGTTCTACGGGGGTTCGGCTGAGGAGCCGCCGCAGTACCGGTACACCAACGGCAGCCGGATCATGATCGGCGGGATGGACAAGCCCACAAAGATCATGTCCTCGGAGTACGACGTGGCCTACGTCCAGGAAGCCATCGAACTCACCACCACCGACTGGGAGAACATCACCACCCGCCTCCGAAACGGCAAGGTGAGCTTCCAGCAGCTCATGGCCGACTGCAACCCCGACATCCCCACCCACTGGCTGAAGCAGCGCTGCGACAAGGGCGCCACGAGGATGCTGCACTGCCGGCACGAGGACAACCCAAGGCTCTTCCGCCCGGACGGCGCCCTCACCTTGGAGGGCCAGGCGTACATCGGCACCCTCGACCGGCTCACCGGGGTTCGCAAGCAGCGGCTGCGACACGGCCAGTGGGTCGCTGCGGAGGGCCTGATCTACGAGGGCTGGGACGAAGCCAAGCACCTCCTCGACCGGTTCGACATCCCCGACTCCTGGACCCGCTGGTGGTCCGTCGACTTCGGCTACACCAATCCCTTCGTGTTGCAGTGCTGGGCCGAAGACCCCGACGGCCGCCTGTACCTGTACCGGGAGATCTACTGCACCAAGCGCCTGGTCGAGGACCACGCCAAGGCCATCCTGCGCGAGGTGAGGCGCTGCGCCGACTGCTGCAAGTCCAAGGCCCGCGGCCACGACTGCCACACGTGTGAGGCCTGCCGCCTGGAGTGGACCGAGCCGAAGCCTCGCGCGATCATCTGCGACCACGACGCGGAGGACCGGGCGACCTTGCAGAAGCACTTGGGCATGTCGACCGTGCCCGCAAAGAAGAGCGTGTCCGATGGGCTGCAGGCCGGGCAGACCCGCCTCAAGCTGGCCGACGATGGCAAGCCCCGCCTGTACATCCTGCGGGACTCGCTGGTGGAGAAGGACAAGGCGCTGGAGGCCTCGAAGCGGCCGACGTGCACGGTGGAGGAGATCGTCGGCTATGTGTGGGACAAGGGCACGGCGAAGGCCCAGGCGGACGAGAAGCCGCCGAAAGAGCAGCCGCTGAAGGAGAACGACCACGGCTGTGACTGCATGCGCTATGTGGTGGCGGAGCGGGATCTGGGCGGCCGGCCGCGGCTGCGCTGGGTCTGACCGAACGGAAGGATTTACAACGATGCGCCGTATTACCCTCCCCAGGCTGAAAACTTTTCGGTCGGGACTCGTCTTGACAGCAGGATTTACACTGATCTCGATTGGGCTGGGCATGCGCGTTGGCCTATGGCTCGGTCTGGTTGTGGCCGGCGTCCTCGCCGTCGTCCTCGACTGGCACCTCGCCAAGGGCGACTGACCGGAGGGAGGCGGGGAAGTGGGCAGGTCCCTCCTCGGCTCCCTCGGCCAGAGCATCGCCACCGTCCTCAACCGCACCCCCGTCCCCTACGCGGCCGCCAGCTCCCGCGCCGGCGGAGCCTTCCCCCTCGCCCACCCCGCCGGGCAGGAAGCGCAGATGCGCGCCCTCGGCGGTAACAGCACGCTGTACGCCATCGTCGACCGGCTCATCACCGCCTACTCCCAAGTCGACTGGCACCTGTACCGCAGCGCCAAATCGGGCAAGGACGAGGACCGCGTCGAGGTAACCTCCCACGCAGCCCTGGACCTGTGGAACAAACCGAACCCCTTCATGACGGGCCCGGAGTTCCGCGAGGCCACGCAGCAGCATGAGGAGCTCACCGGCGAGCAGTGGTGGGTCGTCGCCATGCACGAGCGAGCCGATATCCCGCTTGAGCTGTGGTTCGCTCGCCCTGACCGCATGGAGCCTGTGCCGCACCCTGAGGACTTCCTGTCCGGGTACGTCTACCGCGGGCCGTCCGGGGAGCGCGTGCCCTTGGGCCGAGAGCAGGTCATCTTCCGGCGCCGCCCCAACCCGCTGGACCCGTACCGGGGCATGGGCGCGGTGCAGACGATCCTCATCGACCTCGACGCTAACCGGGCCTCCGCCGAGTGGAACGCCGCGTTCTTCCGCAACAGCGCCGAGCCGGGCGGCATCGTCGAGGTCGACCGCCGCCTGGACGACGGCGAGTTCGAGGAGTTCCGCACCCGCTGGGCAGAGCAGCACCGCGGCGTGAACAACGCCCACCGTGTCGGCGTCCTGGAGAACGGCCTGAAGTGGGTCGACCGCAAGTACACGATGCGCGACATGCAGTTCGCCGAGCTGCGCATCGCCTCCCGCGAGATGGTGCGCGAAGCGTTCGGGTTCCCCAAGCCGCTGCTCGGCGCCGTCGACGACGTCAACCGCGCGAACGCCGACGCGGCCGACGCCGTGTTCGCGCGCTGGCTCGTCAAGACCCGCCTCATCCGCACCCGCGAGGCCCTCAACACCCGGCTGCTGCCCATGTACGGGCGCGCCGGCGAGGGCCTGGAGTTCGACTTCGACAACCCCGTGCCCGAGGACGCTGAGCTGGAGGGCAAGCTCCTCGCCTCCCGCTCGGCCGCGCTGCGGGACCTGGTCGAGGCCGGCGCCTACGGCCCGGCTGCACTGGAAGCCGTGGGCCTGCCCGAGATCCCCTTCGGCCAGCCGGACGCCGACCCTGACCGGGAACTCCTCATCAAACTAGTGACCCGTGCTCCGCTGCTAGCGCCAATGATCCTGCCGATGCTCGGGTTCGAGCTGCCCGACGGTGCTGCGGCCTCCCTGGCGCAGGCTCAGCGGCCGCAGGCACGACTTTCTCTGCCCGTCACGTCTACGTCTACCGACGTGGACGTCGAGTGGGGTGACGTCATCTCCGGCCTGGTCGGCGACGATGCCGAACTGCCCGACGTCGAGGACGCCATGCGGTGGGAAGCCGTCGCTGAGATCGACGACAACACCTGCGAGCCCTGCGCCGACAACGACGGCAAGGTCTACCGGAACCGGCGGGACGCCTACAAGGACTACCCCGGCGGGTCCGGCTACGTGCACTGCGTTGGCGCGGAGTACGGCAACGACTGCCGCTGCAAAGTCGTCAAGCGGCGCAAGACGAAGGAGGACGACGAGTGAGCGCCCGTCACACGCGGCGGGACTTCCTCGCCGCCGCCCAGCACATGGCCGCCGCCAGTTCGACCGCGTCCCGGCTCCTCGCCGCGGGCGTCACCGCCGGGCCCCCACCTGCCACCGAAGCGTCCGGGGGCGATGGACCCAACCGGTCCTGGTACCGCATCGTGAACGCGGCGTCCGGTGACGACGAACCCGAGATGCTGATCTACGACGAGATCGGCGGCTGGTACGGGTCGACAGCGGACGATTTCATCGCGGACCTGCGCGGCATCACCGCCCCGAACCTGAAGCTCCGCATCAACAGCCCTGGCGGCAGCGTCTTTGAGGGCATCGCGATCGCTAACGCGATCCGCAACCACCCGGCGAACGTCACCGTCCAGGTCGACGGCATCGCCGCGTCGATCGCTTCCGTCATTGCGATGGCCGGTGACCGGCTGGTGATGATGCCCCAGTCGACGCTGATGATCCACGACGCGTCCGGGCTGTGCATGGGCAACGCCGCCGAGATGCAGGAGATGGCCGACCTCCTGGACAAGCTCAGCGACAACATCGCCGACGTCTACGCCTCGCAGGCTGGGGGCACCCGGGACGAGTGGCGGGCCGCGATGCGCGCCGAGTCCTGGTACCTGGCGCAGGAGGCCGTCGACGCGGGGCTCGCGGACGAGGTCGCACAGTCCACCAAGGGCGCCGACGCCCCGGAGATGCGGAAGTCCTTCGACCTCAAGGCGTACGGCTACACCGGTGGCCCGCAGCAGCCGGACCCGAAGGGCGACGCGCAGCAGCCGGCCATCAACGTTCAGGTGCACATCGACGGCAAGGCCGTTGCCGAGCAGCTGATCGACCCCCTGCGAAACCTGATCCGCCAGAAGCCTGCCGAGGCTGCCGCCGAAGGCGAAGTCGAGGTGCGTGGAGAGCACGGCCCCGAGCTGGTCGACCTGCCTGAAGGACAGGCCATTCAGCCCCCGGCCCTTCAGGGCGTTGCCGACGACGACCTCACCTGGGACGCCATGGTCGCGCACCTCACCGAACCCGAGCACGGCCACTGGTCCGAGCTCGTAGCCCATCTGACCGACAGCACAGCGTCGTCCAGCGCGGCGACGGACGCCTGAAGGAGGCACCTGTGGCAACACCCACCATCCCGCGCGACGCCGACGAGCTGGCTGAGGCGCTCGGCGACACCGCGACGCTGCGGCACATCGTCAAGGACAAGGACACGCTCAAGGACTTCATCACCGGCTACGCCCAGGCGCAGGCCAAGAGCGACCCGACGATCGAGGCGCAGATCCGCGAGGAGACCCAGCGCCAGTGGGCGGACATCCTCCGCAACGACAAGACCCTGGACCGCATCAACCGGCTCAACCTCGACCCCAACGCGCAGCCGGTAGCGCGAACGAAGCACTACAACCCGAAGGCGCCGGGCGCGGTCCTCGACCAGTCGTACGCCAACTGGGGTGACTACCTGTCGCTGACCTGGCAGGGCAACAACACCCAGGAGTCCCTCGCCGCGCGCTCGGACATCAAGAAGCTGCAGAACGCGTTCGGGTCGACCGTCCCGTCCGACGGCGGATTCTTGATCCCCGAGTTCCTGCGCTCGGAGCTGCTGCGCGTCTCGCTGGAGCAGTCCGTCGTCCGCTCCCGCGCCCGCGTGGTGCCGATGGAGTCCCTCACCGTCCCCTACCCGATGATCGACTCCACCAGCAACGCGTCCAGCGTGCATGGCGGCATCGTCGGCTACTGGACCGAAGAGGGCGGTGCGCTCACCGACAGCTCCCCGAAGTTCGGCCGCATCGAGCTGATCGCGAAAAAGCTCACCCTCTACAGCGAGATCCCCAACGAGCTGTTCCAGGACAGCATCATCTCGCTCGAGCAGTTCATGTCCGAGTCCTACCCCGAGGCGCTGGCCTGGTTCGAGGACGTGGCGTTCACCGACGGCAACGGCGTCGGCATGCCCAAGGGCTACCTCAACGCCGAGGCTGCGATCACCGTCAACAAGGAGTCTGGCCAGGCCGCGTCCACGCTGCTGTGGGAGAACATCGTCAAGTGCTACAGCCGCATGCTGCCGGCCTCCATCGGGCGCGCGGTGTGGGTGGCGCACATCGACACCTTCCCCGAGCTGGCCACCATGGCCCTGTCTGTGGGCACCGGCGGGTCCGCGGTGTGGATCGGCAACGGCGACGGCGCCGGCGCCCCGCCCGTCACGATCCTCGGCCGTCCGGTCGTGTGGACCGAGAAGGTCTCCTCCGTCGGTACTGCGGGCGACATCAACTTCGTCGACTTCGGCTACTACCTCATCGGTGACCGGCAGGCCATGCAGTCGGCCACGTCGACCGAGTTCAAGTTCGGCAACGACAAGACCGCCATGCGTGTCATCGAGCGCGTCGACGGCCAGCCGTGGATCAAGTCGGCGATCACCCCCCGCAAGGGCGCCAACACCCTGTCCCCGTTCGTGAAGGTCCAGACCCGCTGACGCTGCCGGCCCGGCCGGGCAGTGACACCCCTGGCCGGGCTTGCTCCGAAACGGCAATCAACCCCCGTAAGGAAGGCAACCCATGGAAGCCCTCGGCAGGCTGTTCAACGCAGCCACCTCTGCCACCACCACGGCGACCCCGTTCGGTCTCAAGGACGCGGGGGGCGCCACGATCGTCCTCATCGGCGCGACGTCCGGGAACGCCACCATCCAGGAGGCCCAGGACTCCGCCGGCACCGGCGCCCAGAATCTGGCCGTCTTCACGCGGTACTACCGGCAGAACAGCGGCACCTGGACCAAGGTGACGCAGGCTGCGGCCGCGACCGTTACCGCAGGCACCGGCGGTCTGCTGGTGGTGGAGGTCGACGCGGCGCAGCTGTCCGACGGCTACACGCACATCACCGCGTCGCACGCTTCCGGCAGCTTCGTGATCCTGCCGCGCGACCTCACCACCATGCGTGCCCCGGAGAACCTGCGGTCGGTGACGGCATGAGCGTTCTCATCCAGGCCGACCAGCTGCGGACGCTGGCTCTCGGCACGCAGGCCGCGAATGCGGCGGGCAAGACCGTCCCGGCGAACGCCACCAGCACGATCTTCACCGTCACCGGTGGCAGGGTCCTCGTGACCAGCCTCGTGGGCAAGGTGACCACCGTCATCGGCGGTACTACCCCCGCGCTGAAGGTCGTGGCCACCCCGACCGTGGGCACCGCCAACGACCTGTGCACCACGGGCACGATCACCGGCGACGAGGTCGGCACCCTGTACTCGCTGCCCGGCCCGATCGGGTCCGCGCTGAACATCTCCGGCTCCGGCTCCGGTGGCGTCACCGGGCAGACCGCGCCAGTCATCGTCGCGGTCGGAACGATCGGCGTGAACTGCTCCGCGGCGGACGCCACCGGCGCGATCCAGTGGGAGCTGACCTACGTGGCGCTCGACAACGGCGCCACGGTGACGGCGGCCTGACATGGCGACCTGGGTCTGCACGGAGTGCACCGCCGCCTACGCGGTGGGCGCTCCGTGCTGCCCCCAGTGCAGCGCCACGGATCACGTCGAGGAAGGACAACCCATGCCGAAAATCACCCGCCATGGCGGGCCCAGTATCGCCGGGGCCTTGGTCGTCGGCGGCGCCTGGTCCGACAGCGACGCCCCGGACGGTTTCCACGACCCGGAGGACGTCCAGGACGAGGTGAGCGAGCAGCCGCCCGCGGAGCCGGCCTACGAGGACTGGACCGTGGAGCAGCTCAAGGAGCAGCTCGCTGAGCGCGGCTTGCCCAAGGGCGGGAAGCGGGACGACCTCGTGCAGCGCCTCCGCGAGGACGACGCCGCACCAACACAAGGGGAGTAAGTCGTGGCTGAAGGCTTCTCCACCGCCGCCGCGAACAGCGTCCTCGATGCCCAGGTCGTCGCGTACCCGTGGTTCAAGTTGCACGTCGGCGCGCCCGGCGCAGCAGGCACTGCGAACGCGGCGACCGAGACGACCCGCAAGAGCCCCACGTTCGCCGCAGCGAGCGGCGCCTCGAAGACCACGAACGCGGACGCCGTGTGGACATCGGTGGCGGGCAGCGAGGACTACACCCACTGGTCCCAGTGGTCCGCGTCGTCGGGTGGCACGTTCGGCGGCTCCGGCACGATCACCGCCAACGCTGTGACCAGCGGTGACACGTTCACGATCCCGTCCGGAAGCCTCGTCCTGACCCTGCCGGTCGCGTCCTAACCCGCCAGCCCAGCCCAGAGAGGAGGTGAACCCGAATGTCCACCAGGTTCGACGCCGCCAGCGACCGCGTCTCCTACAGCGGAACGATGTTCGCTGTCGGCAGCGGGTTCACCATCACCGCCTGGGCGTACGTGTCGGTCGACACCGACAACTACGCCACGTTCGGCAGGTTGCACACCTCGTCGGGCGCCAGCACTATCGTCACCTGGTCGACCGACAGCGACGGACTTACCGGCCCGGCCTATTTTACGGGCGGCGGTTCTGTCACCAATTCGACGGGCATGGCCGTTGGAGCCTGGCGCAAGATCGCCCTCACGTGCTCCGGCACGACGGGCCGGAGCTACGTCAACACCATCGGGGGCACGACCGAGGTCGACTCCGGCACGGTCGGGGTTGGCACTGCAGACGGCATCACGCTGGGCGGCCGATCCGCTGTCGACTCGGGCGAGTGGTTCAACGGGCGCCTGGCCTACGTGCGCGTCTGGACGGCCGAGCTGAACCAGACGCAGATCGAGGCCGAGTGGGCCAGCACCGCGCCGGTTCGCACCTCGAACCTGTGGGCGGACTGGCCGCTCACCAACGCGGCCGACCTGACCGACCACTCCGGCAACGGTCGCCACCTCACCGCCGGATCCACCGCGGTGTCCACCGAAGCGGACCCGCCGCTGGCCGGGTCTGTCAGCGGCACGGCCGCAGGCACCTTCGGCGGCCTCACTGGCACCGCGGCCGGCACCCGCCGGGTGACCGGCATGGCCACCAGCCTGTTCAGCGCCATGAGCGGTACAGCAAGCGGCACGCGGAAGGTCACCGGAACAGCCGCACTTGCGGGCGGCTCGCTGACCAGTAGCGCCACCGGACGGCGCACCGTCATCGGCTCCGCGGCCGCCCACCTTGGGGGGCTTGTCGGAACTGTGTCTTCACCGTCGGTCGTGATCGGGTCCGCTACCGCCAGCTTTGGCGCGCTTTCTGGAACGGCACACGGCCGCGTCCCAGGCGCCCCCGAACAAGGGTCGTGGTACGGGCTGCTCGACATCCTCCGTGAGGCAGAGCAGCAGCACCGCGAGGAACTCCAACGCGACCCCGTGGCCTGCGGCGACTGCGGAGAACCCCTCCGCTCCGGGCCGCACGGCGAACTGTACTGCCCGTTCGACGGCTCGACCTGGGCAGCCGGCGGCCGCCGCACCGGCCACGTCAGCACCCGCAACTGAGAAAGGAGGTAGCCCCGTGCAGCCCTGGTACGCAACCCGAGAAGACCTCAAGCGCTCCCTCGGAGTGAAGGAGACGGCCGGCGCGAACGCCGCGATCGACCGTGTGCTGGGCGCCTCCACTCGCTCCATCGAGGGCCTGCTGCACCGACGGTTCTACCCCGAGCTGGCGACCCGCTCCTGGGACTGGCCCAACGGGCAGGGCGGCGCGCCCTGGCGGCTGCGGCTCGACAGCAACGAGCTCATCTCCGTCGACCAGCTCCTCACCGGCGGCCAGGTCATCGACCCCGGCAACTACTTCCTGCGCCGCGCCGACAACCGCGAAGAGCCGCCGTACACGATGCTGGAGCTCAACCTCGACAGCAACGCAGCGTTCGGCGGCGGCCCGTCCACCCAGCGCGACATTGCGGTGCTCGGCCTGTACGGGTACCGGAACGACGAGACCACGGCCGGCACTCTCGCGGCCGGGATCGGCACCCCGATCGCGACCACGATCACGGTCGACGGGCCGGCCTCGGCTGCGGTCGGGGTCGGTTCCCTCCTCCGTATCGACGCCGAGCGGGTCATCGTCACCGAGCGGGCGCAGGCCGACACCAGTCTGACGCTGGCCGCCAACATCGACGCCAGCATGAAGACGGTCCTGATCCCGCTCAGCGGCTCCGGGGTCGCGGCAGGTGAGACCGTTCTGATCGACTCGGAGAAGATGCACGTCACCGACGTCGTCGGCAACGGGCTGATCGTGGAGCGGCAGTACGACGGCCTGCCACTGGCGGCCCACACTGCGGGCGCCACGGTCTACGCCCCGCGGCTGCTGACCATCGCACGCGGTGTTCTCGGCACCACCGCGGCGGTCCACTCCAACGGGGCCACGGTGCAGCGCTTCGACTTCCCCGGCCCCGTGAACGAGCTGTGCATCGCCGAGGCCGAGAGCGCCCTGCTGCAGTCCCGCGCCGGATGGGCGCGCACGATCACCAGCGGCACCGGTGGTGGGAAGGCCGCGACGCTCGACGCCCTGATCGACCTGCGCGAGCAGGTGTACACCTCGCACGGCCGCAAGGGGCGGGTGAGGGTCGTATGAGCAACATTGAGGTCCGCATGACCGGCCCGCTGTTCGACGGCTCGGCCGAGCGCGCGATGCAGCGCGCCTGCGACGACGCCCGCGACAGCATCGCGGAGTTCGCCGAGGACTACGCCCTGTCCCTCATGGGCGCCACCTTCAAGAACCCGACTGGCTACTACGAGGAGCACGTGAAGACCGAACTGGTCTCCTCCGACACCGCCCTCGTCCACGACGACGGAGTGGTCTACGGCCCATGGCTGGAGGGCGTCGGCACCCGCAACCGGCCCCGCCCCGGATTCCCCGGCTACGGCCACTGGCGCAAGACCAAGGACCTGGTCGCCACGCGCGGCCCGGAGATCGCCGAGCGCGCCGTGCAGCGCCACCTCCCCGAGATGAGGGGGTGACCGATGACGCTCGCCATCACCGAAATCCTCGACAAGGCCGTCAGCCACGCTGCCTCGGGCGGCTGGTTCGACACGGTCAACAGCTACGAGCAGCTGGAAAACGCACCCGGTCACGACCTCACCGCTGCGGTGTGGGTCGACGACATCGCGCCGATCCGCGGTTCGGGCCTGGACTCCACGTCGGTGCGTCTGGCCCTGTACGTGCGGATTTACACCAGCAACGACCAGCTGCCGCGTGACGTGATCGACCCGCACATGGTGTCGGCGACCGATGACCTGATCCGGGCGTACGTCGGCGACTTCACTCTCGACGGCCTGGTCCGCCAGGTCGACGTGCGTGGCATCTACGGGCCCGGGCTGCAGGCGCGCGCGGGCTACCTCAACTTGAGCGGGGCCGTGTCCCGCGTCATGACGATCACGCTGCCGCTGATCGTCAACGACCTGTGGGACGAGGAGGAGTAATGCCCAAGACCGGAGGCCTCGGCGACAACGGCTACGTCCACGGCTTCAACGCGTCGGGCGACATCATGGCGCTCGGCGGCATCGGCGGCGGCCCGGCCGTCCTGCCGTTCACCGGCATCGACAAGGCCGCGTACGAACGCAAGGGCGGTCTGCTGTCTGGGCGGATCGAGTTCACCAGCTTCTTCAACCACGACTCGGTCACGCCTGCCACGCACGAGAAGCTGTCCGCGCTGCCGCGCACCGACGTCCACATCACGTACTGCCGCGGCACCACCCTCGGCGACCCAGCCGCGTCGATGGTGTCGAAGCAAATCGGCTACGACCCGACCAGGGGCGACGACGGCTCGCTGACCTTCGGCGTCGAGGCGCAGTCCAACGGGTTCGGCATCGAGTGGGGGCAGCAGCTCACCGCCGGGATCCGCACCGACACCGCGGCAACGCTCGGCACGAGCATCGACACCCTCGCCTCGGCCTCCTTCGGCGGGCAGGCCTACTTGCAACTGTTCGCGTTCACCGGCACCGACGTCACCATCAAGATCCAGGACTCGGCGGACAACACCACCTTCGCCGACGTCGCCGGATTCGCCTTCACCCAGATCACGACGACCACCCCGACCGCGGAGCGCATCGCGATCTCCAACGTGTCGACACTGCGCCGCTACCTGCGAGTGTCCACGGTCACCACGGGCGGCTTCTCCAACGTCCAGTTTGCCGTCAACGTGATCAAGAACCAGATTGCCGGGGTGACGTTCTGATGCAGGTCTCCCGGCCCGAACCGCTCATGCACGCGGCTGCCTACAAGAGCTACCAGGTCCTGCAGCCCCTCTCCACGCACTGGCGGCCGGCGACGTGTGCCGAGGTCCAGTGCCCGCACTACGAGGAGGGCTGGGGCGTCCGCGTCGAGAACCTCACCCCTGACCTCCTGCACGAAGCGAAGAACAGCGGCCGCCGCTACCGCGAATGGCGCGTTGCCGAGGGCGAGACCTGGCTGCTGTTCGAACCGGGGCAGCCGTGCTTCCGCTCCAAGACGCACCGCATCCAGATCGGCCGGCCGCCGCTGTACATCGTCCGGGACGGCGACCATCGCGGGAACCCTCGCGGCACCGCGGCCCGGCTGCACCACAACCCGGACAACTGGCGTGACGACTTCGCTGAGCACCAGCAGCGCCTCGCTGACGAGATCAAGAAGGGGTGACCGACCATGGCAAAGGCCAGCGGCCTCGGGCAGACAACTCTCTCGGTGGATGACGCGGCCGGCACCGCGCGCGCCATCAAGAACGACATCACGAACTGGCAGATGTCCACGCCCCGCGGGGTGCAGGACGTCACGGGCGTCGACCGCAGCGCGAACGAGCGGGTCCTGCTCCTGGCCGACGGGTCCGTCACCCTCAACGGGGTGTTCAACGCCTCCGCCGGCCAGAGCCACGACGTGTTCAAGACGGTGTCCTCCACCTCGGTGGCGCGGACCGTCACGCAGACCGTCAATGGCGTGACGCTGGCGATGGAGATGCTCCCCACCGACTACCAGCTCACCCGTGCCGACTCCGGCGAGCTCACGTTCTCCGTGCCGCTGTCCCTCGCGGACGGCACCGTGCCCACATGGACATGATCACCTTCGGAGGCCAGTCCAACGGGGGCACCTGCCCTCACCAGGAAGGAGCCTGATCGTGGGCTACCGCAAGACCATCCGCCGCCTCGAGGTCAGCCTCCAGGGGCACAAGGAGTTCGGCCAGGACGAGGAGTTCCCCGTCGCCTACGCGCGCGGGAAGTCCCTCCAGGAGTACCTGACGCTCATGGGCTACAGCGACGCCGACGGCGACGACCGCAGCGCCATCGTCCGCCAGCTGGAGGAGTTCGGCGACTCCCTCATCTCCTGGAACCTCGAGGCCGAGGACGGCACCCCGCTGCCGGCGACCCGGGAGTCGCTGTTCGCCATCGACAACGACCTGGCGCTCGCGCTGGCCACGCAGTGGATCGACGTGCTCGGCGGAAAGGTGGACGAGAGCGGCCCTTTGCCGAGCAGCTCGCCCTCTGGCGAGCCGTCCCAGGTGGAGTCCATCCCGATGGAAGCACTGTCCAGCCTCCTGCCGCCTTCCAGCGTGCCCGCTTGATCCTCGGCCTCTGCGACCGCTTCCACAAGCTCCCCTCGGAGGTGCTCGCAGAGGACTCCGAGCTGCTCCACCTGATCGAAATCGAACGACTCGGCACACCCGACCTGGAGGGAGGCGACGGCGGCTATGGGCAATGACATCCAGATCAGCGTCCGCGTCTCCAACGACACCGGCAGCGGCCTGGCCGCCGTCAACACCTCCCTCCTCCGGCTCAAGGACTCGGCGAAGGACGCAGGCCAGGCACTCACCACCTTGGCCACCAAGTCCTCAGCGGCCGCCGCCGCGCTGCTGGTCCTGCAGGCCGCCGCAGACCGCGCCGAACACTCACTACGCGGCCTGCACTCCCGCACCAACCTGGCAGCCGGAAGCCTCGGGGAGCTCCGCTCCCGCCTGGATGGCGCCAACACCGGGCTGCGCTCCCTCAACACCCGCGCCCAGACTGCCGACGGCCGCCTGGAGACCCTGGCAACCCGCACCCGCACGCTGCGCACCGACCTCGATGATCTCCACACCAGCGCCACCCGTACGGGGTCCTCGCTCGGAGGGCTCCGCGGCAGCCTCGGCAGCGTCTCCACATCCGCCGGCCGATCGTCGGGTGCCCTGTCGGACCTGAAGAAGGTCGCGATCAGCCTGGCGCCAGCACTCATCCCGATTGCGGCGCAGGCAGGGCCCATCGCCGCCGGGTTCGGTGCCGGCGCGGTCGCGCTGACAGCGTTCACCGCAGCGCTCATCCCACAGCTGGGGGCCTTCAAGGACGCGTCGGACGCGCAGAAGAAGGCCGGCGACGCGGTGAGAAAGTACGGGGCGGCGAGCAAGCAGGCGGCGGAGGCGCAGAATGTGGCCGCGGAGTCGCTGAACACCCTGCCCGGGCCGACCAAGCGCGCGGCAGCTGCGTTCCTGGTCCTGAAGGACTCCTACAAGCAGTGGTCGAACGGCCTGGCGGGCGACACCATGCCCGTCTTGACCAAGACCTTCGCGACGTTCGGGGCGCTGCTGCCCAAGCTCAACCCCCTCGTCCGCGACACCGGCACGCAGCTGGACCGGCTGGTCACAGCGGCCGCGGGCGGCGTCAACAGCCCCGGCTTCGACGCCCTGGTCAAGCGGTTCGAGGGCTTCTCCCAGCGCACGCTGAAGGAAGCGACCGACGACCTCATCCACTTCTCCCGGGTCCTGTCCGAGGGCCGCGCCGACGGGCCCATCGCGGCGTTCATGGACTACGCCCGCGCCAACGGCCCCCAGGTCCGCCAAACGCTGAGCAGCATCTCCGAAGCGGTCACTCACCTGCTTGAAGCGGCCGCCGAGGCCGGGCCCGGACTGCTGACCCTGGTCAACACGCTCGCCAAGCTCGTCTCCGCCGTACCGACCTCGCTGCTGGCGAACCTCCTCCAGGTGTACACCGCCTTCAGACTGATCAAGCTCGCGGGCCTCGGGATCGGCGCCGTCACCACCAGCGTCACCGCCCTCGGCACCAGGCTCACCGCGCTACGCGCAGCATCGGTTGCGGCCGGCGGTGGCCTGGCCGGTCTACGGGCGGCGTTCCTCTCGCTGGGCACCGTGGCCCGGGCGACCGTCGTAGTGGCCGGCATCGCGGCGCTGGCGCTGATCCTGACGCGCCTGTCGAACATCGGGAAGGAAGCTCCGCCGAACGTCGACCGGCTGACCACCTCGCTGGGCAAGCTGGCGCAGACGGGCAAGGTGTCCGGCGAGGCCGCGCGCGTGTTCGGGACGGACTTCGGGAAGCTCGGCGACGCGCTGCGCACCCTGGCCCGCCCGTCCAATTTGGACAAGACGCAGCAGTTCCTCACCCAGCTGATCGGCATGGACTCCACGCCGGTCGCGGACGCGAAGACCGCGTTCCAGGGCCTGGACGAGGCCCTGTTGAACCTGGTCAAGGGCGGCAAGGCCGACCTGGCGGCGTCCGCTCTGGAGATGGCGATCGCGAAGCTGAAGAAGCAGGGCTTCACGGCGGATGAGGTGAAGTCGCAGCTCGACGGCTACAAGTCGGCGCTCGCCGACGTGGCGTTCGAGCAGGAGCTGGCGGCGCAGAGTATGGGCGTCTTCGGGCAGCAGGCCCTGGACGTGCAGGCCAAGCTCGACGCACAGAAGCGCAGCGCTGATGGCCTGCGCCAGTCGATCGTGGCGTTGAACGAGACGAACCGTGGGGCCTTTGACGCGCAGACGAAGTTCGAGGCCGCGATCGACAACGTCACCCAGTCGCTGAAGGACAACGGCCGCACCCTCGATGTCGGAACTGAGAAGGGCCGCGCGAACCGCGACGCCCTGAGCCAGCTGGCGTCGGCGACGGATGAACTGGCGACGAAGAAGCGCGACGAGGGCGCCTCCTGGTCTTCGGTGAATGCGGTCTACGACCGCGGCCGCGCGAAGATCATCGAGGCGGCGCGGGCCATGGGCTACAGCCGCGGGGAAGCCAAGAAGCTCGCCGACCAGATCCTGACGACGCCGAACAAGACCGCGTTGCTGAAGGCGGACATCAACGATCTGAAGACCAAGCTGGCCGAGGCCCGCGATCGCCTGGCGAGGGCTCCGCTGTCGAAGCGGGCGGCGATCTGGGGTGACATCGCCGACCTGCAGCGGAAGCTGGAGGCCGCGCAGCGCAAGATCAACGGTCTGCGCGGCAAGATCGTGAACGTTGGAATCCACACCGTCTACTCCTACGCCGGTCACGCAGGCCCCGGCGGCGTGCCCAAGTTCGCCGACGGCGGCGAGGTGACCGGCGGCTCCGGCACCCGGGACGACGTGCCCATCTTGGCCATGGGCGGGGAGTACATGGTCAAGAAGAAGCAGGCGCGGAAGTACCTGCCGCTGCTGGAGGCCATCAACGAGGACCGGGTCCCGAAGTACGCCTCGGGTGGCCTGGTCAAGAGCGACGCGGGGAAGCAGGCCCGGTCGGAGGCCGCGGGTCTGCTGACGATCTCCTACTTCGGGCAGCGCGCGGGCTACAAGAACTCTGAGATCGCGAACAGTCTTGGCAGCCCGGACTCCCTTGGGGATCTGGTGTCGTCGCTGAACAAGTGGCGGAGCTTGATCAAGGGGGCGACTGCGGGGGCGACGGAGAGCCGTCTGCTGAAGGCGCTGAACTCCGCGGCCGCCGGGCTGATCAAGAACGAGAAGGCACTGACCAAGGTCAACAGCGAGTTGGACAAGGCCAAGGACAAGCTGTCGTCCCTGAAGGACGCCGCGGCCCAGCTCAACTCGCAGGTCGCCTCCGGGATCCTCGCCTCCGGCAACATCACCGGCATGGCCAGTGGCGGCGGCCTGGTCACCCTCGGCGGCATCAAGTCTGGGCTGTCCGGCAACGTCAGCGAGGCCCGGGAGTTCGCGGCCGCCCTCAACACCCTCAAGTCCCGCGGTCTGAATGGGCAGAGCATCTCGGAGATTGCCCAGGCGGGCCTCAGCGGCGGCGGACTGGCTACCGCCCGCACCCTGCTCGGCGCCTCGTCCGCGGACATCAAGGAAATCAACAGCCTCGAGGCGCAGCTCAAGAGCGCCGCGACCAGTGCGGGCAAGACGACAGCGGACGCGTTCTACGGCGCGAGCCTCAAGGCGGCGGACGTCGTGGTGAAGGGCCTGCAGAAGCAGCAGGATCGCTTGGAGGCCGCCATGGTGAAGGCGGCGGCCTCGCTGGAGCGCACGCTGGAGAAGGCGCTTGGGGTTAAGGGCAAGGCGGCCGGCGGCATCATCGGCGCCGCATCGGGTGGCCCGCGCGCCGGATGGACGCTGGTGGGCGAGCAGGGCCCGGAGCTGGCCCGCCTCCCGTATGGGTCGACGGTGTACCCGGCCGGCGCGACCCGGCAGATACTCGGCGCCGGCGGTGCGGGCGGCGGCCAGGTCATCCAGGTCAACCTCGTCCTCGACGGGAAGGTCGTCGCCCGGCAGCTCATCGACCCGATGGCCTATGTCATCCGCAGCATCAACGGGGGCGACGTCCAGGGCGCGCTCGGGCAGGGGAAGGTGAGGGTCTGATGGCCTTCCCGCAGGACGTACTCGGGATCCGCGTCGAGCTGCTGCTCAGCAACGTGTGGACGAACATCACGTCCCCGAACTACGTGCAGCGCCGGGACGGCCTGATCGGTATCCAGCGGGGCCGGTCGGACGAGGCGTCCACGATCAACCCATCGCGCTGCTCCATGTCCCTCAACAACAGGGATGGAAGGTTCACCAGCCGGAACCCGGTCGGCCCGTACTACGGCGCGCTGGGCCGCAACACGCAGCTTCGGGTCAGCGTGCCCTACGGGGCGTCGTACCTTCGGGTCGACGGCTCCTACGGCGCCACGGCCTCAACGCCGGACTCTGCGGGGATCAGCGTCACCGGCGACCTCGACGCCCGCATCGACCTGTCGCTGGACTCCTGGCGCAGCTACCAGAACCTTGCCGGGCAGTACGCGGGCGGCACCGACCAGCGCTCTTGGGCTCTGCAGATCAGCGCCGCAGGCAAGCTCAGCGTCGGCTGGTCCACCGACGGCACCTCAGCGACCCGCCGGTGGGCCACCTCCACCGCCCCAGTCCCCAACCCGGGCGACAAGCGGAAAGCTCTCCGGGTCACGATCGACGTGAACAACGGGGCGTCCGGCTGCACCGTCGTGTTCTACACCAGCGACACCATCAACGGGACCTGGACGCAGCTCGGCGACCCGGTCGTCGCCGCAGGCACCACCAGCATCTTCAACGGCTCCTACGACCTGACCGTGGGGGACCTGCCCGGCCTGTTCAACAACGTCGACGACATCTTCGAAAGCTTCGCGATCATCGGGCGCGTTCACGCCTTCCAGCTCCGCAACGGGATCGCGGGCAGTGTGGTGGCGAACCCGAACTTCAGCGCGGCCACCGCCGGAGTCAGCTCGTTCGTGGACTCCAACGGTCTGACCTGGTCGATCAACAACGCCGCTGAGGTCTGTGACAGGCGATACCGCTTCCACGGCGAAGTGTCCGAATGGCCGCAGCGCTGGGACACGAGCGGCAACGACGTCTGGACGCCAATCGAGGCATCCGGGATCCTGCGCCGCCTCCAGCAAGGCGCATCCCCCCTGCACTCCACCATGTACCGCGGCATCACCTCACCCACCTCGGCGTCCCCGCCGCTCGCTTACTGGCCCTGCGAGGACGCCTCCAACGCCACCTCGTTCGGCTCGGCGCTCACGGGCGGCCAGCCCATGACGTGGAAGGGCGCACCCACCCTCGCCTCAGACTCCAGCTTCAAGTCGTCCGAGCCGCTGCCCGTCGTCGGCTCCAGCATCTGGACCGCCCGCCCCCCGGTGTACACCCCCACCGGCGAGACCCAGGTGAGGTTCCTGCTGGTCATCCCCGCAGGCGGCCTCTCCAACAACAGCGTGATCGCGCGGGTGTACACGACCGGAACACTCGCCCGCTCGGACCTCGTCTACACCACCGCATCAGGCGGATCCCTGGAGATGAAGGTCTACGACTCCGACGGCGTGCTGATCAACGGCACCGGCGCCGCCGCCCCGTACAACGGGCAGCGTCTACGGGTCAGCATGGAGCTGCTGGAGAACGGGTCCGACGTCGACTACAAGTTCGCCACCACCGAGGCCGGATCCCCCAATGGGCTCGGCCCGTCCCAGACCGCCACGTCCCGCACCGCGGGCCGTGTGACCCGGGTGGTGATCTCCCCGGATGCGACGATCCCCGCCGCTGTGGCCGGCCACGTCAGCGTGCACGACATCATCACGGACATCCTCGACCTGACCGAGGAGCTGTCGGCGTACACGCAGGAGACTGCTGGCCGGCGCGTGCAGCGCTTGTGTCGCGAGGAGGGCATCAGCTTCCGGTGGCGGGGCGATCTGGACGACTCGCAGCAGATGGGACCGCAGGGGATCTCCACGCTGGTGCAGCTCCTGCAGGAATGCGAGGACGCTGACGGCGGCCGTTTGTACGAGCCGCTTGACGTGCTGGGCTTGGCATACCGGCCCCGCACCAGCATGTACACGCAGGACGCGTGCGTGGCCCTGGACTACGCGCAGAACCAGCTGTTCAACGAGCTGTCCCCGACAGACGACGACCAACTGCTCCGCAACGACCGCACCGTCGCCCGCAAGGACGGGTCTTTCGCGCGGTACGAGGAGACCATTGGTCGGCTGTCGGTGGCTGACCCGCCGGACGGGGTGGGCCGCTACCCGGACAGCATCACTGTCAACGTCTACGACGACACCGTCCTCGCGGACATCGCCGCGTGGGGTGTGCATCTGGGCACCGTCGACGAGGAGCGGTATCCGCAAGTCACGGTGGACCTGTCCAACCCGCGGATCGCGGCGAACGTGGCGCTGTCGGCGGATGTGCAGGAGATGGACATCGGCGACCGGCTGACGATCTCCAACCCGCCGCCGTGGCTGCCGCCCGGGCAGATCGAGCAGTTGGCCCAGGGTTTCGCGGAGACCCTCGGCAACAAGGAATTCTCGGTCACGGCGAATTGCAGCCCGGGCTCGCCATGGAACGTTGCTTACACCGACGCCAGCGCCTACTCCAAGGCCGACACCGACGGCACCACCCTCGCCGCCGCCCTCACGACGACCGGGACCGCGGCCACGGTATACGTCGGCGCCGGGCCGCTGTGGGTCACCACCGCGCTCCTGCCCGGCGAGTTCCCGTTCGGCGTGTCCAGCGAGGGCGAGGACATGACCTGCACCGCCATCACCTCGAGCCGACTGGACTCCTTCACCCGGTCCGCGTCCAGCTCCTGGGGCTCGGCGGACATCGGCGGCACCTGGACGAACACCGGCGGCAGCGCGTCGGACTTCTCCGCCACCGGCACCCGCGGCCGCCACTCCCTCGGCACCATCAACGCAAGCCGCATCAGCGTCCTGACCGCACCGTTCACCGACGTCGACCAGCGCGTCCTCGTCCGCACCTCAGCCCTGGCCACCGGCGGACCCCAGTACCCGGGCATCGTCGCCCGCTACATCGACATCAACAACCACTACTACGCCCGCGTCGCGTTCACCGCGACGGCCACCGTGCAGCTGGTCCTGCAGAAGCGTGTCGCGGCCGTCCAGACCGACCTCATCACCGCGACGATCCCCGGCCTCACGCACGTCGCGAACACCGACTACGGCATCCGCTTCCAGGTCGTCGGGTCCACGCTCCGCGCCCGCGTCTGGTTGGCCTCGGCAGGCGAGCCTGGCTCCTGGCACCTCACCGCCACCGACTCCGCGCTCAGCAGCGCCGGATCCGTCGGCCTGCGCAGCGTCCTCGACGTCACCAACACCAACGCGCTGCCCGTGTTGGTCGACTACGACAGCTACGAACTCCTGAACCCGCAGGTCATGACCCTCACCCGCTCCGTCAACGGCGTCGTCAAAACCCACGGAGTGGGCGCCCCCATCAGCCTGACCCGTCCCGCCCGCGCGGCCCTATAAGGAGGCAACCTCATGGCGTACCCCCAGTGGGCCGCAGGCCAGACCATCACCGCAGGCGGCCTCAACCTCAGCGACTTGATCGGGCGCGACGTGTTCAAAGCCACCCGCGACACCAACCAATCCATCAGCTCCAACGCCACCCCCCAGGCCGCGAACGTCCTGTCCTGGGAGACCGTCGAGCTGGACCTCTTGGCCGGATGGTCCGCCAGCAGCCCCACCCGTTGGACTTGCCCCATCGCAGGCTGGTGGAAGCTCGCCGGCGCGGTCGCGTTCAACGGGACCGCCACCACCGGCAACGTGCGCGGCTGCGGCTGGTTCGTGAACGGCGCGATGCCCAACGGCGGGCAGGCACGGCTCGCCGCGTCCCCGCCGAACGTCGTGTCCTCCGCCAACGCACGGACCTTGTCGCTGGCGCTGGCCGTCGGCGACTACATCGAGCTCGCCCCCAGCCAGGACACCGGCAGCGCCCTCCTCACCGCCACGGGCAGCCCGCGCCCCTACATCTCCATCAGCTTCGGCGGCTCCGTCTAAGCCGCCCCAAGACCCGCAGGAGAGCCCACGCCATGGCCGCAGTGACCCGTAGATACGACTCCATCCAGTACTCCGGCACCAACGGCGCGTTCATCGCTGGCACGTGGAACACGACGATCCGTCTGGTGTCCGATGACGGCCAGACGCTGGTGTACATCGACGGCGACGAGATCGAGAAGACCGTCACCGCCGGTCAGTGGCTGGTCCAGGACGCGCCGACCACGGCCTATCCGTGGGTGCTGACACCGGAGCAGTACTCCGATCAGTGGCGGCCGATCTCCGACACCCCCCAGTAATCCACCACACCAGCCCGGGGAGGGCTCATGGCAACCCCGCTCAGCCCTGACAAGTTCATCGAGATCCTGCGCGCCGAGGGCGTCAAGGTCGCCGAGTACCCGGGCTGGCGCACCCGTTCCCGCGACGCCGCGACAAACAAGGCCTTCGGCCCGGTGCACCTGCTCCTCAACCACCACACCGGCGGCAGCAACTCGCTGAGGCTGGTCGCCGAGACCGGCCGCCCCGACCTGCCCGCACCCCTCGCGCACACCCACCTGGCGAAGTCTGGCCTGGCCACCATGTGCAGCGCACGCCGCGCCAACCACGCGGGCACGATGGCGCTCAACGCCTACAACTCCTTCGCCGACGAGAAGACCAGCCACCCGACGCCGGCTAAGAGCAGCGGCACGGTCGACGGAAACGATCTTTCGTACGGCATCGAAGTCGAGAACCTCGGCAACGGCGCCGACACCTACACCCGCACCCAGTACGACGCGCTGGTCCGCTGGAACGCGGCACTCTGCCGTCACTTCGGCTGGTCAGCCGAGTCCGTCGCCGGACACCGGGAGACGTCCGTCGAAGGCAAGGTCGACCCCCTCGGCCCGGTCGAGGGCTACGGCTCGCGCGGCCGCTTCAACCTCACCATGAGCCAGCTCCGCGGCGACGTCGCGGAGCGGCTGACCCAACCCGCCAGCTGGAGTCCCGAGGAGGACGACATGCCCCTGACCGCCGACGAGATCAGCAGGGTTGCCCAGGCCACTGCCCAGGCCGTGTGGGCGAAGAAGCTCACCAACCCGCACCGCCCGGTCGACGGGAAGCCGGGCCAGACCACGGCGTCGGCTCTCCAGACTTCGGAGGACGGCCATTACACCTCCCTCACCGCTCAGATCAAGGCGCTCGGCACGCAGGTCACGGGGCTGTCCGCGGCGGTGACGTCGCTCGCCGGGCAGCTCGGCGACGACGTAGATACCGCGCAGGTCGTCGCTGCCGTCGAGGCCGCGATCGCCCGGGCCGTCGTCAAGGTCGACGTCTCCGTCGGCGACGCCACCGCCTGACTCCGCCCGGCGCGCCCGCGCCCCGCGGCCCCTTCCCCGAGAAACGGACACCGACATGCAGGTACACCTCGACACGGCCTACGCCCTGGCCCTCATCGCCAACTTCGTCCTGCCCGTCCTGGTCGGCCTGGTCACCACCAGAGTCGTAAGCGCCGGCACCAAGGCCGTCCTGCTCCTGGCGCTCTCCGCCGTGAGCGGGTTCGTCACCGAGCTGGCCAACTCCGGCCCCGGGTACAGCGTCACCACCGGCATCGTGCTGACCGTCGTCGCATTCATCCAGGGAGTCGCGGCCCACTTCGGCCTGTGGAAGCCGACCGGCATCAGCGGCAAGGCGCAGGACGCCTTCCGCCTCACCGCGTAAGGGGCCGCCTTGGACGCCACCACCATCGGCGCGGTCCTCGCGTGCGTGGGCGTGCTGGGCACAGCGGTGGTGGCGTTCATAGGGAAGCGCGGAGAGAACGCCACCACGCGCTTCAACTCGGTGACCGACCAGGTGCAAGAGGAGAACGCGAAGCTCAGCGAGCGACTCGCGACCCGCGAAGCCCGGATCGAGACCCTGGAAGAACAACGCCGCCAGGACCTTGAAGCCATCACCCGGCTCCGCATCAAAATCATCCATCTCGGAGGAGATCCAGACCAGTGACCCGGACAAGGCGCACGATCGTCCTGCACTGGCGCGGCATCGCCACGTTGTGCGCGATCGTCGCGCTGTTCGGAGGTGGTCTGGTGCTGTGGCATCGCGCCGACGCCTCGGACCGCCGTGCAGCCCAGCTGGCGGCGGAGGCCGACCGCCGTGGTGACGCCGTTACGACCCTTGCTGGGAACGTACGCGCACTGCGGGCGCAGGTGACGGCGGCCGGCCGGACGCCGGTGGCGCCGGACCCGTCGCGCGCGGTCGAGGACCTGCCGGGTCGCACGGTAGTGCCGGTGCCGATCCCTGGCCCGGCGGGCAGCCCGGGGCCGGCAGGTCCGTCGGGGTCGCCCGGCGCCGTGGGGAAATCGGGGGCGGCCGGTTCGGCCGGCAGCCCGGGCGCGGCTGGAGAACCGGGCCCGACGGGTGCGCCCGGTCCGCAGGGCCCGGCCGGCCCCGAGGGCAGGGCCGGGACGGACGGCAGGGACGGGCAGGACGGCCGCGATGGCCAGACCTGCCCGGACGGGTATTCGCTGCAGGCGCCGGCGGGGGATCCGGATGCGCTGGTGTGTCGGCGGGATGCTGCGCCGGATCCGTCGCCGACGGGTGGGCTGTTGGGGTTGGGGGCGTTGCTGACGGGGGCGGCGTACCGGTGGGACGGGCGGCGTTGGGCCTGACGCGTCCAACCACATAGTCGTCGACGGCGTGCCGTGTCACATAAAGCGCGGCTTGTTGTCCGCGTTCGGCTCCGTGGAGGTCGACGAGGTCATGCGCGTCATGCACGAGGGCGGCAAGATCCGCGTTCTCTTCGCCGAGCGCTACGTGCGGGAGATGTTCTTTTTTGTCCTCAACACCCACCCTGGTCGCCAAGTTCACCTGGAGCAGCCGCAGGTTGGACGGCGATGTAGACGACTTTGCCTTCTAGCGCGCCAGCAGTGGCTCGCTGCTGGCAGTGCTCCCGTGTACCTCAAGGGGCGGATGAGGCGCAAGAAGTGATGGCCCATCGGTCGCGGTCTGACCTGTGTCGGACCCACCCGTAAACTCAAGGGGCCGGATTCGCACCGCGATTCGTCCGGTACCCGTTGCGCCCTCACGCGGGGCGGCATCCCCGCGCAAGGGCGTCTTAGTAACCCGGAGGCTTCATGTCCGTGCCACCCCTCAACCCTACGTCGCCATCACCTGATGGCAACAACGGGGGCCCCTTCGAGATCGGATCGTTCGACTTCCACGCGAAGCCGGTCACGGTCCTGTCCAACAACACCGGCAACTGGGCCGTGCTCGGTCAGCTCTGCCGCATCCTGACCCTCGATTCCGAGGGCCAGCGGCAGGCGCTCGCGCGGAAGTCCTGGTCGCGGGGCCGGACCTGCGTTGTGCAGGTCCAGCTCCCTGGCGACACCCAAGCCCGCCAGCACGTCCTCATCCACGAGCGAATAGTCCCGATGTGGATGGCGAACATCACCGCCAGCCGCATCGACGACGACATCGTCCGCGCCTCGGTCGAGGAGGCGCAGGTCGAGCTGACCGAGGCTCTGGCCGAGTACGTCTCCCGCCGGGCGGTCCTCCGACGGGAGCCGACCAAGCTGGAGCTGGCGCGGGACCTCGTGTCCGCGCTGGAGGCGAAGGAGGCCCTGGAGGCGGCGAACAAGGTCCTCGCCCCCAAGGCCAGCAAGTGGGAGAAGTTCCTCTCCACCGAGGGGCTGATCGGCATGACGAACACCGCCGATCTCTTCGGTACCCACGTCAAGGGCCTTACCGGCTGGCTGGTCGAGCTCAACATCTTCCGGCGGCAGGTCTCGCAGCGTGGCGGCGCTCGTAATCTCCCGCGTACGGCGTATCAGGACGCGGGCTACTTCAAGGTCGTCATGGAGACGACGAATGGGGTGTCGCACCCTACGGCCTATGTCACCGCGAAGGGGCTGGACCTGATCGCGGACCTGTGGGAGAAGCGCGCGGCAGCCTGATCGGGTAGGGCTTGGGGCCCCCGCTGTGACATCTGCGGCGGGGGCCGCTACCTGGTCCGCATGGCCGTCGGGTCCCAGCGGAAGTACCGCACATACCAAGCCCAGCTACCGTCCCCGTCGGGCAGGTAGACGTCGCAGAGCAGCCGCACGCCGTCCGGCCAGTCGTGCCGAGCGCGCACTCGTGCGTCGCGCCACTGGCCGCCGGTGCGGACGCGCATCCGCGGCCTGCCGGCTCCGGTGTAGGCCTTGGTGCGGATTGGCGGGTCGCGGTCCTTATCCCAGGGCCGCACCTCTTCGGCGTCCTTCTCTGCTGGTGGTGCTGGGTCTTGCATGCTCCCAGCGTAGGCAGAACGCGCTACGCCGCTGTCACCAGCTCGGTTCGCTGGGCAATCAGCCACTCTTGCCGCAGCGCGGCCAGCTGCTCCAGCTCCCGAGCTGTCCACACCGACCGCCCCACCGACAGGGCGCGAATGTCCCTGTTCACGGCGGCGGCACTGCGCGCAGGCGTCACCGGCGGCGTCGGCTCCGGGTGCATGAATCAAGCCTATGCGGTCGGTGTGACAACCACGTGACCGTCAAGCGCCCTGTACGGGGAGACGGTAGAACCGCTTCCCGTCGTTGACCTTCACGCCCAGCGCCTCGTAGAAGCCCAGCGCCTGGGGGTTGTCGGCGTCCGCGGTCCACTCCAGCCGGGAACAGCCGAGCCCACGGGCGTGCTCCTGCACGGCGGCTATCAGGGCCCGGCCCACGCCCTGCCCGCGCGCGGCCTCACGGACGAACAGCTCCTTCATATAAAGAGAGGCCTCCGCGCCGGCCGCAGGCCACAGACGGGACACCGAGGCCATGCCGAGCACCTCGTCGCCATCACGCGCCAGGAGGACCGTCGCGGCCGGGGAGTCGCTGAACAGCGCGGCCCTGATCTGGTCGACATCGCCGGGGGCGTAGGCGCCGCCGTAGTAGACCTCGATCTCACCGATGAGCCGGGCGATCTCCTCTATGTCAGCTTCCGTCGCCGCCGTCACCTGAACCATGGGTCCCCGCCTCCTTGCTGGGCGGGAGCGCCAGGATCTCTCGCAACACCCGCACCTCGCCGATCGTTGCCTCGGGAACCCTAGCTGCAACGTCACCAGCCCGGTAGATGATCAATGTGGAGCGGTGCTCAGGCGGCAGGCCAACGATGGTGTCCGTCGTCAACGCGGCAGCGCTGGCCACGTCACCTTCATGCACCAGGCACATCGCCTGATCGAGGCGGACCAGCGCCCGGTCGGTGTGATCCTCCGCCGGGTACAGGGCCAGCGCCTGCTCCTGCTCGGCCCGCGCCCGGGCCGTCTCGGCGAGGTGAGTCCAGGCGTTCCCCGAGTGGAACCGCAGCTGGCTCTCGCTGTACCCGAACGCCGACCCGATCCGCTCCTGCTCAGGCAGCCGCGACAGCGCGATCTCCGCCCGCGCCAGCGCTTCCCCCGTCGCATCCCGCCGACCGAGGATCGCGAGGGAACGGGCCTCCAAAGGTGCGGCCAAGGCGGGACCGACACAGGGCAGTCCGCCGGCCAGCTGCTGTGCGCGGGCCGCGAGTTCGACGGCACCGTAGACGTCGCCGGAGTAGTAGGCCTGGTAGGCCTCGTGGGCGTACATCCACGACAGGACGGCCCGGTCGTCGGCGGCTGCGGCTGCCTGCCGGCCGGTGCGCCACCAGCTTCGGGATGCGGGGTCGCCGAGCTTGAGGAGGGTGAGCGCCATCAGCCCAGACATCTGCGCGACGTAGACGTGCAGGAGCTTGCGGGTCCGGTCGGGGTGCCGGTGTGTGAGCAGCAGGCGCAGGTCGGTGAAGTCCGCCAGGAGCTCGGGGAGTAACTCCCTCTCCGGTCGGTAGCGGGTCGCCCTGCCGTGCCGGGCCACGGTGTAGGCCCACTCCTCGAGGCCGGTCTCCCCGACGGGCCCGGCGGCGAGGGCGTCGCGCAGGTGGCGCTGGAGTGCCGCGGCTTGCTCGAGGGGCTGCACCGTGGCGGACAGCGCAGCGAGAGCAGTCAGCTGTCCGCGCGCACCGAGGGCCTGGTCCAAGGCCGCAGCCATCTCGGGTGTGGGCGCCTTACGGCCGTGCTCCAGATCGCAGACGTACGACTTGCTGCAGCTCGCGAGGCTGGCAACGTCCCGCAGAGACCGGTTGCCGCGGATCCGCCGTAACGCCTGGCCGAACGTCTCGCTCATGGGAGGCCCCCGAGTGTCCGCCGTGTCCGCCGCGCAGCGGACGGGAGCGGACGCGGAATGTCTAGGTTCGCCTGCTCCTGTCATTCACGCTACTAGCAACGGTAGATCACGGGCAGTAACAGGGAGAAAAGCGTGGCCACCAACAGCAAGGCGCCGAGGGCCCAAAGACAAGGCACGCCGATCGCCCTGATCTACGACCGTCTCACCCTGCCCGGCACAACCCTTCTCACCGAGCGCCTGCGGGAATGCGAGCGGTATGCCTCGGAATTCGAGTGGGACTTCAGGGGGCTGTGGATCGAGCACGGCCCCCAGGCCCTCACTGCTGACGACCGGCCGCAACTGGGCGCGCTGCTCCACATCATGCGGGCTCACTCCGCGAGTAGGCCCGTGGTCTGCCTGGTGTACGACTGGGATCGACTCGGGTCGGCCGAGTCGAGGCCGGTGCTGCAGCGTCGGGTGCGGATGGCTGGCGGCTGGGTGGAGACGGCGCAGGGCGAGAGTGACCGGGCGGTGAGGTTCGGGCATCTCCACGAAGCGCCGCAGTCGCTGGGTGCGGCGTCTGCCGTCAGCCCTCCCTCCTAGACTGGTCCGGCCGCGACGGAAGGAATGATCACAAATGCGACCCCAGCGCTTCGAAGAGATCCTGCAGGGCCTGCTCAAGCAGGCAGGAGGCCAGGTCAAGGACGTCGTCACCGTACGCGAGGCCGGATACGACAAGCACCCCTACGGCCTGTCCGTCACCTACGCCAGCGGCGCCCGGGTCCTCCTGCAGGTCATCTCAGTCCTCGCCGACGGCGACAAGCACGCCCGGCCCGAGCAGATCATCGAAGGCGAGAACGCGCTCGAGCCGGTGCCAGTCCCGGACGTCTTCGAAGGCGGCAAGCTCCAGCTCGCCAAGGTCGACCAGCACCTCGCGGCGCTCCTTATCAACAGTGGCAGCCGCGAGATCGCCAGCGTCACGCCGTACACCGACGAGCCCGACGACCACACCGCCGTCCGCTACGGCCTGCGCGTCGCCTACCACGACACCAGCCGCATCCACGTGTACGTGGTCCATGCCCTCTCCGCAGGCCGCGACAGCTGGCCGCATGGCGGAGAGTTCAACGTCCCGGCCGCCGTCTAAGTCCGGAGGCCGGGCTGCACCACCACCAGAGGGAACCACCCGTCTGTACTGGAGGTACGCGTGAACAGGTTCGATCCCGGTCTCCTCGAAGGCAACTGCCCCTCCTGTGGCGCAACCGTCGGGGCCCCCAAGGGGCAGCCGACCCCGCCGCATCAGAGGCCGTACGGCGATCGGTCCATGTGTCCGGGCAGGGGTGCGCCGGCGCTGTGATCTGAGTAAGGCCCGGGGCCCCCACCAAGTCGGCGGTGGGGGCCCCCGGTTCTGTCAGCTGCTGACACGCCGTAGCTGGCCTGTAGCTGACCTGTCGGTTTTCTGTGACACGCACACGGGCAATACTTGCCGAGTGAATCAATTGAAGAATGAACTGACCTCGACGCCCAGCGCCCGCGCGATCCGCCCCAGCAGGTCGATCGACGCCGCATGGGTGCCCAGCTCGGTCCGATAGACCGAGTGCCTGGCCACGTCCGCCAGGTGCGCCAGCTGCTCCTGTGACAGCTCGCGCTCGTTCCTCAACTCCCTGACCCTGTCGCCCACCCGGCGGCGCTGCGCGAGCAGCCACTCGGGTACGGGTTCACGGGACACCCCACGAACATCGTGGGACAGTGATCATCTTGTCAGCCACAAATATGCGGCAGTTCCGGCCGCAGCACCGCCGGCCTTCCCGGTCGGCGGCATCGAGCGGGCCTGGGTAGGCGCTTCTGGCGAGGGGCGTCGTTCCGTCCAGATGACGGGCCTGGGCTCTGAGCCGCCCCCGGTCCACTACGGTGGGTCCCGGGGGCGGTGCAACCCCGGGGGGTGAATCTCACCCCAAGGTATTGCAGAGCACAGAGGCCATGGGTCTCCTGCAAAAACCCTGGTAAGCACAGAAGACAGCCAGTCATAGTCCGCGACTACCTGGACTGATCAGGCAGGACGCCCGGACGGGCCCGCGACCGCCACGGCGGCCGCGGGCCCGTCGGCTTTTCCGGACAGTTCTCCGGATGCGGCTCCCGTTCCGTCACGTCACTGTGGGTGTTCTGGGCATTCCGGAGGGTGAGGAGAATGCATGCGTTCCTCGGTCAGCACGCTGATCGGCGGGCTCATAGCCGGGTCCGCGCTCGCGCTGTCGCTACCGGCTTCCGCCACCGCCGCGGCGGTGGAGTACGCCCCCGGCGCCCCGGGCGCCGACAACGGTGTCATAGGTGGCACACCGGTCACCACGGAGCAGCACCCGTGGGCGGTGGTCCTGTCGAGCCGGTCCCGCTACGGAACGGGTCGCTCGGGGCAGTTCTGCGGCGGAGCGCTCGTCGGGCCGAACACGGTGGTCAGCGCCGCGCACTGCTTCAGTCCTACCGCACTGGGCGGGGACTGGGGCCAGGTGCCCGACCTGCGCATCATCGCGGGGCGGACGGACCTCGCCGGTTCCGACGGCCGGGAGGTGGCGGTCCGTAATGTCTGGGTCAACCCCGCGTACGACCCCACGACCAACAGCGGCGACGTGGCGGTCGTCACGACCACGGAGCCGTTCCCCGCGGGAAGCGCGATACGCATGGCGGCACCGGGGGACGTGAGCTCCTACGAGGCGGGCACGCCGGCGCAGGTCTTCGGCTGGGGGGACACCGCGGGCCTGGGGACGTACTCGAACGTCCTGATGGCGGCGAACGTCTCGGTGCTCGCCGACTCGGTCTGTGAGCAGGCCTATCCGGGCAGTGTCGAAGGCAAGTACCAGAAGAGCGGCATGGTCTGCGCCGGCGACCTGGCCGGCGGGCACGACTCGTGCCAGGGGGACAGCGGCGGTCCGCTGGTGGCGGAGGGCCGGCTGATAGGGCTGGTGTCCTGGGGCGCGGGATGCGCCCAGGCGGGGCATCCCGGTGTGTACACCCGGGTCTCGGCGGTGGCGGGACTGGTCGGCCAGCACTCTTTGTGACGTGCGGCGGACAAGCCGACGGGCGGCCTCCCGCAAGGGGGGCCGCCCGTCGTGAGAGCTCGTCGCAGTGCTACGCGTCAGCGTTCGTCTTCGGCCGCGACGGCCGGGGTGGCGGTGAGCCGACCGGTCTCGTCCTGTATCTCCGTAGCGATCTTCTTCAATTCGGGCTCGAACTTACGCCCGTGGTGCGCGCAGAAGAGCAGCTCGCCGCCACTGATGAGTACGACGCGCAGGTAGGCCTGGGCGCCGCAACGGTCGCAGCGGTCCGCCGCCGTCAGCGGGCTCGCGGGGGTCAGAACTGTAGTCACGTCGCCTCTTCTCTAGCTCGACGAGCTGTCGTACCAGGGTCAACATCCAACCAGGCCCAAACTGTTCCCGCTCAGGTCTTTTCCTTGGAAACTGTCGTTGTAGCGGCCGGATGCTACCGATTGGCGGCGAAAGATCCTCTGGCGTCTTATCTGTCGGCTTCGGGTCGTTCTGGCAGATCTGGTCAGATTGTTCGGTTGTGTCCCCCCGGCCCGGAAGCCGGTTGTTGAGGAGGACGTGCCCCGAGCCTAAATGGTTCATGCCTCCAGGGGAACGTGACATGTGTATCACTCAAACGAGGGATCGAACGTACCTTCGAAAAAGGGCTAGCATGATGCCCGTACCGGGTCGCGGCGAAACGGCCGCGCGTGACCTCGGTACCCTCTCACCGATACGGCTGAAGAACTTCATGAGGAGACGTTCGCGTGACCGCCGAAACATCCGTGCCGTCCACCGCGTTGCTGACCGGTGCAGATCGTGACGGCTCCAACTACACCGCGCGACACCTGCTCGTGCTCGAGGGCCTCGAAGCGGTCCGCAAGCGCCCCGGCATGTACATCGGTTCCACCGACAGCCGCGGCCTCATGCACTGCCTGTGGGAGATCATCGACAACTCGGTGGACGAGGCCCTGGGCGGCCACTGCGACCACATCGAGGTCGTCCTCCACGGCGACGCCTCCGTCGAGGTGCGGGACAACGGCCGCGGCATCCCCGTCGACGTCGAGCCCAAGACCGGTCTGTCCGGCGTCGAGGTCGTCATGACCAAGCTGCACGCCGGCGGCAAGTTCGGCGGCGGCTCCTACGCCGCCTCCGGCGGTCTGCACGGTGTCGGCGCCTCCGTCGTCAACGCGCTCTCCGCCCGGCTGGACGTCGAGGTCGACCGCGGCGGCCACACGCACGCGATCAGCTTCCGCCGCGGCGTCCCCGGCAGTTTCGCCAAGGTCGGCCCCGAGGCGGCCTTCGAGCCGGGCAACGGGCTGGACAAGGTCAAGAAGGTGCCGCGGGCCCGCACCGGCACCCGCGTCCGCTACTGGGCGGATCGTCAGATCTTCCTCAAGGACGCCAAGCTCTCCCTGGACACGCTCCACCAGCGCGCCCGCCAGACCGCGTTCCTGGTCCCCGGGCTCACGATCGTCGTCCGCGACGAGCGCCCCGACAACGGCTCGGAGGACGGGAAGCCGGTCGAGGACACCTTCCGCTTCGACGGCGGCATCAGCGAGTTCGCCGAGTACCTCACCCCGGACAAGCCGATCTGCGACGTGCTGCGGCTGACCGGCAGCGGCACCTTCAAGGAGACCGTCCCGGTCCTCGACGACCTCGGCCACATGACCCCGACCGAGGTCACCCGCGAGCTCGGCGTCGACGTCGCCCTGCGCTGGGGCACCGGCTACGACAGCACGCTGCGCTCCTTCGTGAACATCATCGCCACCCCCAAGGGCGGCACCCATGTGCGCGGCTTCGAGGGAGCCGTCACCAGGACGTTCAACGAGGTCCTGCGCGCCACCAAGCTGCTGCGCGTCGCCGAGGACGACATCGTCAAGGACGACGCCCTGGAGGGCATGACGGCGGTCGTCACGGTCCGGCTCGCCGAGCCGCAGTTCGAGGGCCAGACCAAGGAGGTGCTGGGCACCTCGGCGGCCAACCGCATCGTGGCCAACGTGGTGTCCCGCGAGCTCAAGGCGTTCCTCACCTCCACCAAGCGGGACGACAAGCAGCAGGCCCGCGCCGTCCTGGAGAAGGCCGTCGCCGCGGCCCGCACCCGGATCGCCGCCCGGCAGCACAAGGACGCGCAGCGCCGGAAGACCGCGCTGGAGTCCTCGTCGCTGCCGGCCAAGCTGGCAGACTGCCGCAGCGACGACGTGGACCGCAGCGAACTCTTCATCGTCGAGGGTGACTCGGCCCTGGGCACGGCCAAGCTCGCGCGCAACTCCGAGTTCCAGGCGCTGCTCCCGATCCGGGGCAAGATCCTCAACGTCCAGAAGTCCTCGGTCACGGACATGCTGAAGAACGCCGAGTGCGGCGCCATCATCCAGGTCATAGGAGCAGGCTCGGGCCGCACCTTCGACATCGACCAGGCCCGCTACGGCAAGATCATCATGATGACGGACGCCGACGTCGACGGCAGCCACATCCGCTGTCTGCTGCTGACGCTCTTCCAGCGCTACATGCGGCCCATGGTCGAGGCCGGCCGGGTCTTCGCCGCCGTGCCGCCCCTGCACCGGGTCGAGCTGACCAACCCCCGCAAGGGCCAGGACAAGTACGTCTACACGTACTCCGACCGGGAGCTGCGCGAGACGCTGCTGGAGTTCGAGCGCAAGGGCATCCGCTACAAGGACTCCATCCAGCGCTACAAGGGTCTCGGCGAGATGGACGCCGACCAGCTGGCCGAGACCACGATGGACCCGCGCCACCGCACCCTGCGCCGGATCAACATCAGCGACCTGGAAGGCGCGGAGCTCGCCTTCGACCTGCTGATGGGCAACGAGGTCGCGCCGCGCCGCGAGTTCATCGCCAACTCCGCCGCCACGCTCGACCGTTCGCGGATCGACGCCTGACGGACCGGTTCCTTGTGCCGGCGCCCTCCACGGTCACCCACCCGTGGAGGGCGCCGGAGCTTCCCCACCCCCAGGGGTGGGGCACCATCACCCGATGAGGTGAAGGTTTCTGCTTGGGGGCTCCCGGATCTTCCCGCAATGTCCATGCTTGGGCGCACGGCCGATCGGCCCGTGAGGCGAGGAGAGTTCGTGAAAGAGCACGACCGGGCGGAAACCGGAGGGCTGTGGGTGGACGACCCCTGGTACGACGTCCTGGCCGCGGGGGAGTGGGAGGGCCCCGAGCCACCGCCGGTCTCCCTCCCGTCGCAGGCCCGCCCGGCCGACGCGCACGCCCGGGTGTACCGCGAGGTGCAGGCCAGCGGCCCCTTCCAGGAGGTGCGTTCCCGGTACCGGCGGTTCGTCTTCCCGGCAGCCGCCGCCTTCCTCGCCTGGTACCTGCTCTACCTCGTCCTGGCGACGGCCGCGCCGCGGCTGATGGCCCGGCCGCTGGCCGGCGAGTTCAACGTGGCCATGGTCCTGGGCCTCGCCCAGTTCGCCACGACCTTCCTCCTGACCTGGGCCTACGCCCGGCACGCCCGGCTGCGCCGGGACCGGGCCGCCCTCGACCTGCGCTGGGACACCCAGGAGCGGATGCGGTGACCGGCAACCACCAGGGCCTGGCGCTGGTCCTCTTCACCGTCTTCGTCTCCGTCACCCTGGCGATCACGGCCTGGGCCGGCCGACGGCGCAGCTCGTCCGTGGAGTTCTTCGCCGGCGGCCGTCTCTTCTCCCCGCTGGAGAACGGATTCGCCATCGCCGGCGACTACATGTCCGCCGCCTCCTTCCTCGGCATCTCGGGGCTCATCGCGCTCTTCGGCTACGACGGCATGCTCTATTCCGTCGGCTTCCTCGTCGCCTGGCTGTTCGTGCTGCTGCTCGTCGCCGAGCTGGTCCGCAACTGCGGCCGCTACACCCTCGCCGACGTCCTCACCGCCCGTATGCGCCAGCGCCCGGTCCGGATCGCCGCGGGCACCTCCGCGGTCACCGTCTCCGTGCTCTACCTGGTCGCGCAGATGGTCGGCGCCGGGAGCCTGGTCTCCCTCCTGCTCGGCGGTCAGGGGTCGGCCGCCCGCACCTGGACCGTCATCGGCGTCGGCGCGCTCATGGTCTTCTACGTCGCCTTCGGCGGCATGCGCGCCACGACCTGGATCCAGATCGTCAAGACCGTGCTCCTCATGGGCGGCACGATCACCCTCACCGTCCTGGTCCTCCTTCGCTTCCACGGCGACCTCGGAGCGCTGCTGCGCTCGGCCGCCGACGGCAGCGGCCAGGGCCGGGAGTTCCTCGCCCCCGGAAGGCTGTACGGGCAGAGCTGGACCGACCGGCTGGACTTCATCAGCCTCGGCCTCGCCCTCGTCCTGGGCACCGCCGGGCTGCCGCACATCCTGTCGCGCTTCTACACCGTGCCCACGGCCCGCTCGGCGCGGCGTTCCGTGGTCTGGGCGATCGGGCTCATCGGCGGCTTCTACCTGATGACGATCGTGCTGGGCTTCGGCGCGGCGGCGCTGGTCGGCTCGAACACCGTGCGCGCGTCCAACGCCGCCGGGAACACGGCGGTGCCGCTGCTCGCCCTCGACCTGGGCGGGGGAGCGGGCTCCACCGGTGGAACGGTTCTCTTCGCGGTCGTCGGGGCGGTCGCGTTCGCCACGATCCTGGCCGTCGTCGCCGGTATCACGCTCGCCTCGTCCGCCTCGGTCGCCCACGACCTCCACGCCACGCTGCGCCGTCGAAGGACCGCACCGGGCGGCAGGCGCCGGGAGAACCAGGACGTGCGGGTGGCCCGGGTGGCCGCCGTCTGCATCGGCGGGGTGGCCATCGCGCTGAGCCTGTTCGCGCAGGGCCAGAACGTGGCCTTCCTGGTGGGGCTCGCGTTCGCGGTGGCCGCGTCCGCCAACCTGCCCGCGCTGCTGTACACGCTGTTCTGGCGGAGGTTCACGACCCGCGGCACGGTCTGGGCGATCTACGGGGGTCTCGTCCCGGCGGTCGTGCTGGTGGTCCTGTCCCCGGTGGTGTCGGGCAGCCCGCAGTCGCTGTTCCCGGGCGTGGACTTCCAGTACTTCCCGCTGGAGAACCCGGGCCTGGTGTCCATCCCGCTGGGCTTCGCGGCGGGCTGGCTGGGCACGGTCCTGTCCCGCGAGCGCGCCGACGAGGACAAGTTCGCCGAGGTCGAGGTCCGTTCGCTCACCGGGGCCGGAGCGGTGTGACACCCGTTCCGCCTGGCGGAACGCATCGATTGCCGCGGGCCCGCGGCGCCTCCAGGCTGTGCGGCATGCCATCGAGCCGTGTGCGCTGGCTGCTGCGCGACGAGACGGGCGTGGCAGCGGTACTGGTCCTGCTGGTGCTCGTCGTGGGCATCGCCGAGCCCGACTTCCTGACGCGGTCCAACCTGACCGGGACCGCCCACAACGCCTGCTACGTGGGGCTGATGGCGGCCGGCATGGTCTTCGCCCTCGCCATGCGCGAGGTCGACCTGTCAGTCGGCGGGGTCTACGCGCTCGGCGTGACCGTCGGCGCGGTCTGCATCCGCGACGGCTGGTCCCCCTGGGCGGCGGCCGCTGCGGTGCTGGTGCTGTCGGCGCTGCTCGGGGCGGGCAACGCGATCGTGGCGACGTACGTGGGGCTGCCGACGTTCATCGTCACCCTCGCCACCGCCATGCTCTTCCGCGGCATCGGCCTCGCTCTGGCCGACGGCAGGCAGATCAGCGGGATGCCGCAGGACCACGCCTTCTTCCAGGTCGTGGGCGGTGACGTCGGTGGCCTGCCGACCGCGGTGTGGGTGCTGCTCGCCACGACGGCGGCGCTCACCGTGCTGCTCACCCGCACCCGCTTCGGGGCACAGGTCAGGGCGGTCGGTTCCAACCCGGACGCGGCGCTGTTCACCGGGCTGCCGATCGTACGGACGCGGATCAAGGCCATGGCGCTGTCCGCGTCGACGGCCGGTCTTGCGGCCGTCCTGGCCCTGGCCTTCTTCATCTCCGGGGACCCGACCATCGGCCAGGGGTACGAGCTGAGCGCGATCGCCGCGGCGATCATCGGCGGCACCCCGCTCGCGGGCGGCCGCGGCTCCGTGCCGGGGGCGGTGATCGGCGCGCTGATCCTGGCCGTCGTGGCGTCCGCCCTGGTGTTCTTCGACGTACCGATCAACTGGACGACGTTCGCGACCGGAGCGGTGATCCTCGCCGCCGTCGCCGCCGACAGCGCACTGCGCCGTTTCCGCGGCCGCCACACCTGATGCCCCGTCACCGCTCCGGAGGCCACCATGGCGTACGTCCCGCACCCCCGGCAGGCCCACCGTCCCACCCGGCGTTCCCTCCTGCTGGCCGGGGCGGTGGTGCCCGCCGCGGCCCTCCTGCCCGGGTGCGGCGACGAGGGAGGCCGCGACGGCAAGGGCGACGGAACCCTGCACATGGGCATCGCCGTCGCCAACATCAGCCTCAACTTCGCCGCGGAGATGGTGAACGGCGCCAAGGCGGCAGCCGCGCGGGCCGGGGGCGTGGACTTCACGGCGGTCGGCCCGCCCAACACCGACGGCCCGGCCGAGGCCCAGCTGTTCCAGAACCTCACCACGACCGCGAAGGACGGCGTCGTCCTGGAGAACCTGGACCCGCCGATCTTCGTCCGCCCCGCCGCTCAGGCCGTCGACCGGGGCGTCCTGGTCGTCGCCCTCGACACCGCCCCGCTGGACGGCTCCAAGGTGACGTTCTACGTCGGCAACGACAACTACGAGATGGGCGCCAAACTCGCCGAGGAGGCCCTCAAACGCCTCCCCGCCGACCCCGCCGGCACGGTCGTCGTCGGTGTCCCCAACCCCGGCACGCCCGTCCTCGACAGCCGGGCCGAGGGCATCCGGGAGACCTTCGCCGCCAAGGCCCCCGGCATCAAGGTGCTCGGCCCCTTCCAGACCTACAGCGACCCGGCCCAGAACCACGGTGCCTGGCTCGCCCAGGTGCACGCCAACCCCGGGGCCCTGGCCTTCCTCGGCGTCGGCGACGCGGACAGCTACAACCTCGGCCGGATCAAGACCAAGGAGAAGGGCGCGTACCTGGTCGCGGGCGCCGACGTGGACGTGAAGACCCTCGAGTACGTCAAGAGCGGGGCCAACTTCTGCACCGTCGACCCCGAGCACTTCCTCAAGGGCTACGTCGCCACCGCCGTCCTCATCGACACGGTCAGGAAGGGCGGCGAGCTGCCCGAGGGCTGGTTCCGGATGCCCAGCCTCGTCGTCGACTCCTCCAACGTCGACGGGATCATCGCGCGCCAGAAGAGCAGCGAGGCCGCCTACCGCTGGTACAAGCCGCAGATCGACGACCTGCTCGCCCACCGGGACGCGCACATGAAGCCCCTGCGGGACGAGCGTTGACATGGCCGCCGTGACCCCCGTCCTCGCCGCCGCCGACCTGGTGAAGTCCTACGGGGGCGTCACCGCCCTCGACGGGGCGGGCATCGCCCTGTCCGCCGGCGAGGTGCACGCCCTCGTCGGCGAGAACGGCGCCGGGAAATCCACCCTCGTCCGACTGCTGCTGGGGATCGAGCGCCCCGACGCCGGCACGGTCGAGGTGGAGGGCGCGCCGCCGCCGTACGCGGGCGCACGGCAGGCCGCGGCCGCCGGGATCGCCGTCGTCGCGCAGGAGCTCAGCCTCTTCCCCGACCTGACCGTGCTGGAGAACCTCTACCCCTACGGGCCTCCGCGACGGGCCGGACTGACCTCGCCCTCGCGCGCCCGGGACGGGGCCCGCGAGGTCCTCACGGCCCTCGGGCTGGCCGACGTCCCCTGGGACACCCCGCTCGGCCGCCTCGACCTCGCCGACCGGCAGCTCGTCGAGATCAGCCGGGCCCTGCTGGGGTGCCCGCGCGTCCTCGTCCTCGACGAGCCGACCTCCGCCCTGCCCGTCGACGCCGTCGAGCGGCTCTTCGCGGTGATCCGCCGGCTCGTCGGCGGGGGCCTCGCCGTGCTCTACATCTCGCACTTCCTGGAGGAGGTGCGGCGACTGGCCGACCGGATCAGCGTCCTGCGCGACGGCCGTACGGTGATGCGCGGCGCCCCCGTCGGCGAGGTGTCGCTGGACTCCCTCGTCGCCGCGATGCTCGGCGACACCCCACCGCCGGCCAGGGCGGATCCCCGGCCGTCGGCCGCCGCGCCGTCGGCGGACGGGCTCGGCTTCACGCGGGTCAGTGCCGCGGGAAGCCTGCGCGAAGTCAGCTTCGAGGCGGCCGCGGGCGAGGTCACGGGCTTCACGGGTCTGCAGGGTGCGGGGCACCTCACCGTCCTCGACATCGTCTGCGGCCGCGCCCGGCCCACTGCGGGCCTGGTCACCCTCCCCGGCGGCGGACCGCCGCCCCGTGACGTGCGCCGTGCCGTCGCGGCCGGGGTCGCCTTCGTGCCCGGCGACCGCAAACGGTACGGGCTCATGCTCGACCGCACGGTCTGGGAGAACACCTGCGCCGCCTCCTGGCTCGCCCGCGGCGACGGCTCGCCCTGGCTGCGCCGCTCCCGTCACTTCGCACGGGCCCTCGCCCACGCACGGCGCCTGCGGCTCCAGGGCACGCCCCACACACCGGTCGGCGCGCTCTCGGGCGGCAACCAGCAGAAGGTCGTCTTCGCCAAGTGGCTCGACATCGAGCCCCGCGTCGTCGTCCTCGACGACCCGACCCGGGGCGTGGACGTCGGCGCCCGCGCCGAGATGCACGCGATCGTCGGCGAACTCAGGGCCGCGGGCACGACCGTCCTCGTGGCCTCCACCGACCTCGCCGAACTGGCCGAAATCTGTGACCGGGTGCTGGTCCTCCACCGCGGCAGGATCGCGCGGGAGCTGTCCGGCGCGGCCCTGACCGAGTACGCACTGGGCGTCGCCATGAACGCCGGCCCCACCGGACCGGAGCCCGCCCCGGGCGGCGGCCCCGGAACCACGGACGACTGACAAGGGGACCCCATGGCACCAGGACGCCTCGACGGCAAGGTCGCCCTGATCAGCGGCGGCGAGAGCGGCATCGGCCTGGCCACCGCGCGGCTCTTCGTCGCCGAGGGCGCGCAGGTCCACCTGCTCGGCCTCGACGCCGCCGCACTGCGCGCCGCCGCGGCCGAGTTCGGCGCCGGCCGCTGCTCCACCGGCGTCGTCGACGTCACCGACGCCACGGCGGTGGCCGCCGCCGTCGCCGAGGGCCTCGCCCGCTTCGGCCGCCTCGACGTCGTCTTCAGCAACGCCGGGATCACCGGTGAGGTCGCGGCCGTCGAGGACTACCCGGAGGAGGTCTTCCGGCGGGTCCTCGAGGTCCACGTCGTCGGAGCCTTCCTCCTGCTCAAGCACACCCTCCCGCACCTGGGGCCCGGTGCCTCCGTGATCATCAACTCCAGCGTCGCCGGACTCACCGCAGACCCCGGCATCAGCGGCTACGCGGCCGCCAAGCACGCCCAGGTCGGGCTGATGCGCGTCGCGGCACGCGAGTGCGCCGCCCGCGGCATCCGCGTCAACACCATCCACCCGGGCCCCACCGACACCCCGTTCATGCGGCGCATCGAGACCGCCGCCACCGGGCAGCCTTCCGAGCACGCGGCCAGGGCGTTCGACGCGATGATCCCCCTCGGCCGGCACGCGGCACCCGAGGAGATCGCCCGCACCGTGCTCCACCTCGCGGGCGACGACGCGAGCTTCACCACCGGAGCCACCGTCGCGGTCGACGGCGGCATGAGCGTATGAGAGGCGTCCCCGCCATGACGACCGCCCTGCGGGCCCTGCTGGAGATCCTCGCCGACGAAGGGGTGGACCGGGTCTTCGGCAACCCGGGCACCACCGAACTCCCCTTCCTGGAGGCGCTGTCCGGGCCCGGCGCCCCGCCCGAGTACGTCCTCGGGGTCCAGGAGGGCTCGGTCGTCGCCATGGCCGACGGCTACGCCCGGGCCACCCGCCGTCCGGCCTTCGCCAGCCTGCACATCGCCGCCGGCACCGCCAACGGCCTGATCGGGATGCTCAACGCCCGGCGCTCCCGCACCCCGCTGGTCGTCATGGCGGGCCAGCAGGACCGGCGCCACCTGCTCCAGGACCCCATGCTCGCCGGGGACCTGGTCGCCCTCGCCTCCGGAGCGGCCAAAAGGGCCGAGGAGGTGCACCGCCCCGAGGACCTGCCGCTCGTGCTGCGCCGTGCCTTCGCGCTGGCCCGGCAGCCGCCGCAGGGCCCGGTGTTCGTCTCCGTGCCGATGGACGTCCTCGAGGACGCCGCCTCCGTGGAGGTCCCCGCACGCTCCCCCCTCGCGCCGCCCGGGCCGGCCGGCGGGCTCGACCGGGCGGCGGCCCTGCTGGCCGCCGCCGGACGGCCCGCGGTCGTCGCCGGTGACGGGGTCGGCAGGGACGGGGCGGTCGCGGCGTTGGTACGGGTAGCCGAGGCGCTCGGCGCGGTCACCTACCACCAGCCGATGAACGACCACCTGGACTTCCCCGGCTCCCACCCGCTGTACGCCGGACCGCTGCCGCCCGTCAACGCCCGCATCCACGAGCGGTTGAAGGGCCACGACGCGCTGCTCATCGCCGGCTGCCGGGCCTTCACCCCGCACCACTACAGTCCCGGCCCGCCCGTCCCCGAGCACCTGACGGTCGTGCAGATCGACGCCGACCCGGCAGAACCGGGCCGCAACTTCCCCGTCGCCCTGGGCCTCACCGGGCCGCTGGACTCCTCACTGGCCGCGCTCGCCGGCCACCTGGCCCGGCTGGTCCCGCAGGACACCGCCCGCGAGCGGATACGGGAGGCGGGCGCCCGCCACGCCGAGGCGCGGGACCGGCTCGACCTGCGGGCCCGGTCGGCGCGGCACCGTGCCCCGGTCGACCCGCTCGCCGCCGCGCACGCCCTGGCCACCGCGCTGCCGGAGGAGGCGGTGCTCGTCGAGGAGTCGATCACCGTGGGGGTGCACCTGCGTGGCGTGCTGCGCCGGGACCGGCCGGGCGGCTTCGTCCACACGGTCGGCGGGGGCCTGGGCTGGGGCATCGGCGCGGCCGTCGGCCACCGTCTCGGCGCGCCCGGACGCCCGGTGGTGGCCGTGCTGGGGGACGGTTGCGCGATGTTCGGGCTGCAGGGGCTGTGGAGCGCGGCGCACCACCGGGTGCCGGTCCTGTTCGTGGTGATGGCCAACGGCGAGTACCGCACCCTGAAGAACACCCTCGACACCCGTGGCGGCAGCCCCTCCGTCCCCCACCCCGGCCTCGACCTGGGCGAGCTCGACTGGCGGCTGGCCGCACGCTTCTTCGGCATCCCCGCGGTCCGTGCGGACGGGACGGAGGAACTGGCGCGGACCGTCGCGGCGGTGCGCGGGCTCGACGGCCCGCTCCTGGTCGAGGTGCCCTTGCGGGGGCACTCATGAGCGCCGAGGATGCGACCGTGACGGAGAGCCGGTCGATGCTGGCGCGCGGGGCCGCGCTGCTCGGCGCCTTCGCCGCGGGGGAGGACGGGATCCCGCTCGGCGAACTCGCCGCCCGCACCGGCCTGCCCAAGTCGACCGTGCACCGGCTGCTCGCCGAACTGACCGCCGTCGGCCTTGTGGAGCGCGGGACGGACGGCTACCGGCTCGGCCTCGCCCTCTTCGAACTGGGCCAGCGGGTGCCGCACCGGCGGCTGCGCGAGGCGGCGCTGCCGTTCATGGAGGAGCTGTACGAGGCCACCCACGAGAACGTGCACCTCGCCGTCGTCGACGGCGCCGACACCGTCTTCCTGGAGAAGCTCACCGGCCGCCGCTCCATGCAGATCATCTCCCGGGTCGGCGGCCGCCTGCCCGCCTACTGCACCGCCACCGGCAAGGCGCTGCTCGCCTACGGGACCCCGCCCGGGCTGGCCGCGGTGCTCGGCGGCGGACTGCGCCGTCGCACCCCGCGGACCATCGTCGTGCCGCGGCTGCTCCAGCAGGACCTCGTCCGCACCCGGGCCCGCGGCTACGCCGTGAACTGGGAGGAGGCCGAGGTCGGCGTCTCCGCCGTCGCCGCCCCCGTCTACGGGCCGCGGCTGGGCCCGCGTGCCTTCCCCGTCGCCGCCGTCTCCGTCACCGGCGCCACGCGGGGGCTGCGGCCGGACCGCGTCGCGCCCGTGGTGTGCGCGGCGGCGCGGGCGCTGAGCCATGAACTCGCCCGCCGGTGAACCGGGTCAGCCGGTCCGCGCCCACGCGTACCGGTGCTCGGGGCGGCCGGTGTCGCCGTACTTGAGGGTGAGGCTGATCCGGCCCTCGCGCTCCAGGAACTTCAGGTAGCGCTGCGCGGTGGAGCGGCTGATGCCCGCGCGTGCGGCGACCTCGTGGGCGGAGAGCGGCTCCGCGGCCTCGGTGAGGACCTTGCGCACCAGGTCGGCGGTGGGTGCCGAGTGCCCCTTGGGCAGGTCCGCCGGCGCCGCGCCGGCCGTGCGCAGCGCGCCGAAGATGCGGTCCACCTGCTCCTGGCCTGCCTCGCCGCGCCCGCCGACGCCGTCGAGCGTGCGGCGCAGCGCCGCGTAGGCGTCCAGCTTGGCGCGCAACCCGGCGAAGCTGAACGGCTTGACCAGGTACTGCAGCGCGCCGAAGCGCATCGCCGCCTGCACGGTCGCCACGTCGCGCGCGGCCGTCACCATGATCACGTCCGCGCTGTGGCCGAGCTGCCGCATGCGCCGCACCAGGGTGAGGCCGGTCTCGTCCGGCAGGTAGTGGTCGAGCAGGACGAGGTCGACGTGCATGCGCTCCAGCGTCGCCAGCGCCTGGGCCGCGGTGTGGGCGCGGGCGGTCACCCGGAACCCGGGGACCCTGGCGACGTACGCCGCGTTGATCTCCGCGACGCGGAAGTCGTCGTCCACGACCATGACGTCGATCATCGTGCTCCCCCCGCGGATGCCCCGGACACCGCGGACGCGGCCGAGGTGAGTTCCGCGCCGGCCAGTGCCTCGGGCAGGACGACGGTGAAGACCGCGCCGCCGCCCGCGCGGGCGGTCACCCGGGCCATGCCGCCGTACCGTTCGGCGAGCCGCCGCACGAGCGCGAGGCCGAGCCCGCGGCCGCGGTGGGCCGGGGACCGCTTCGTCGTCCAGCCCTCGGCGAAGATCTGCTCACGGGCCTCGGGCGGTACGCCGGGACCGTCGTCGGACACCCGCAGCACGACCGTCGTGCCCTCGGCACGCAGCTCCACCTCGACGAGCGAACCCGCCGCGTCCAGGGCGTTGTCGATGAGGTTGCCGAGCACGGTGACCAGGTCCCGCGGGTCCACGACCCGGTCCGGGAGCAGGGTGACGGGGGAGACCGACAGGGCCACCCCCCGCTCCGCCGCGATCGCCGACTTGCCGACCAGCAGGGCGGACACCAGCGGGTCCCTGACCCGTTCCGCGACCTGCTCCGCGGAGGCCCGCTGGGCGTCGGCGACCTCGCCGACGAAGTCCACCGCCTCGTCGTACAGGCCGAGTTCGAGCAGCCCGAGCAGGGTGTGCAGGCGGTTGGCGTGCTCGTGGTCCTGGGCGCGCAACGCGTCCAGCAGGCCGTGCGTGCTGTCCAGCTCCCGCCCCAGCCGCTCCAGTTCGGTGCGGTCCCGCAGGGTGGCCACCGCCCCGCCGTCCCCGGTCGGCATCCGGTTGGCGACCAGCACCCGTGCCCCGCTGACGGTGAGCAGGTCGGTGCCCGCGACCCGGCCGGTCAGCACGTCGGTCGTCCGCCCGGGGGGCAGCACCTCGTCCAGGGCGCGGCCCGCGGCGTCCGGGCCGAGGCCGAGCAGCCGTTGCGCCTCGTCGTTGAGCAGCCGCACCCGTCCCTGGGCGTCCAGGGCGATGACGCCCTCGCGGATGCCGTGCAGCATCGCCTCGCGCTCGTCGAGCAGCGCGGAGATGTCGGCGAAGGCGAGCCCGTGCGTCCTGCGCTGCAGCCGCCGCGACACCAGCAGCGCCGCGAGGACGCCGACCGCGAGCGCCGCTCCCGCGTACAGCAGCAGCACCGGCACCGTGGCGAGCAGCCGCTCCCGCACGCTGTCGTAGGCGATGCCCACCGACACGGCGCCCACGATCCTCCCGTCGGCCCCGTGCAGCGGCACCTTGGCGCGCGCGGAACGCCCGAGGGTGCCCCGGTCGATCTGCATGATCTCGCGCCCCGACAGGGCCACGCTGGGGTCGGTGGAGACGTGCCGGCCGATCTGGGCGACGTCCGTGTGCGACCAGCGCACACCGCGGGTGTCCATGACGACGATGTACAGGGCGCCGGTGGCACGGCGGATCCGCTCGGCCTCCTCCTGCACCGGCCCGGTGACGCTCGGGCGCGTGGTGACCAGGTCGTGGGCGAGACCCGGGGTCGCGGCGGTGGTCTGGGCGATCGACAGCGCCTGCCGCATCGCCTGCTGGTCCAGCTGGGAGCTGAGCGGGGCGAGGAACAGCCCGGTGGCCAGGGTGATGACGCCGGTGGTGAGGACCACCTGGACGAGCAGCACCTGGGCGAAGACGCGGCGGGGCCAGCGGATGCGCATCTACGTCACCCCTGTCCTTCCCGGTGTTCCGCGCCCTTGCGGAATTCGCTCGTCCGTTTGCCCGGCTGTGAACGCAACGTAAACGCGGCCGGGGTCCGCTGCCCAGCCCTCGTGGCCCTTTCGTTGTTGTAGCGCGAGCAAAACGAGCAGAACAGGGGGTTGTGGGCACAAGGCGGAGTTGTGACCGCAAGGGTGCCGCCGTGGCCCGGGCCACGCCTAGCGTCCCGGCGCATGAGCACACAGACCGGCCCCGCCATCGAACTGCGGGGAGCGAGCAAGGCGTTCCGGACCCCGTCCGGGGCCCTCCACACCGCCGTCCGCGACCTGGACCTGACCATCGGCCGCGGGGAGTTCGTGGCCGTCGTGGGCCCGACCGGCTGCGGCAAGTCCACGACCCTGACCCTGGTCAGCGGGCTGGAGGAGCCCACCGAGGGCGAGGTGCTGGTCGCCGGCGAGCCCGTGCGCGGCATCGGCGACAAGGTCGGCTACGTCTTCCAGCAGGACGCCGTCTTCCCCTGGCGGACCGTGCTGTCCAACGTCATGGCCGGCCCCCGCTTCCGCGGCGTGTCCAAGGCCGAGGCCAGGGAGCGGGCCCGCGAGTGGCTCGCCCGCGTCGGCCTGTCCGCCTTCGAGGACCGCTACCCGCACCAGCTGTCGGGCGGCCAGCGCAAGCGCGTCGCGCTCGCCGCCACCTTCGTCAACGACCCCGAGATCCTGCTCATGGACGAGCCCTTCTCCGCGCTCGACGTGCAGACCCGCGCGCTGATGTCCGACGAGCTGCTGGAGCTGTGGTCCGGCACGGGCGCCTCGGTCGTCTTCGTCACCCACGACCTGGAGGAGTCCATCGCGCTCGCCGACAAGGTCGTCGTCATGACCGCCGGACCGGCCACGGTCAAGGAGGTCTTCGAGATCGACCTGCCGCGCCCGCGCCAGGTCGAGTCCGTGCGGCTGGAGCCGCGGTTCATCGAGATCTACCGGGAGATCTGGGCCTCGCTCGGCGAAGAGGTCCGCATCACCCGCGAGAGGGGTGCGGCCGATGTCGCCTGAGACCGTGGCGGCCCCCTCGGCCGCCGTCACGAAGGACCCCGTGGGCACCGACCGCGCGCGCTCGCGCGCCCGTGCCGCCCGCAACCGGAGTTACCTCGTCCACGGCAGCCGCGTGCTGCTCCTGGTCGCCGTCCTCGGGCTGTGGGAGTGGCTGGCCAGGGCCGGGGCCGTCGACCCCTTCCACTTCTCGATGCCCTCCAGGATCTGGGAGCAGATCCGCACCTGGGCCGTGGACGGCACCGCGCAGGGCACCCTGTGGGAGCAGATCTGGTACACGCTCTACGAGGCCCTGCTCGGCTGGGTCATCGGCGTCGTCGCGGGCGTGGTGCTCGGCATCGCCCTCGGGCGGATCCGTTTCCTCGCCGACGTGCTCGGCCCGTACATCAAGGTGCTCAACGCGCTGCCGCGGATCGTGCTCGCGCCGATCTTCCTGATCTGGTTCGGACTCGGCCCGGCCTCCAAGGTGGCCTCCGCCGTCGTCCTGGTCTTCTTCCCGGTCTTCTTCAACGCCTTCCAGGGCGCCCGCGAGGTCGACCGCAACCTGGTCGCCAACTCCCGCATCCTGGGCGCCCGCGACCGTCAGGTCACCTTCCAGGTCGTCATCCCCTCGGCCACCTCGTGGATCTTCACCAGCCTCCACGTGAGCTTCGGCTTCGCCCTCATCGGCGCCATCGTCGGCGAGTACATCGGCGCCACCAAGGGCCTGGGCCTGCTGGTCGCCGCCTCCCAGGGCACCTTCAACTCGGCCGGCGTGTACGCCGCGATGGCGATCCTGGCGGTCGTCGCGCTGCTCGCCGAGGGCCTGCTGACCTTCCTGGAGAAGCGGCTCTTCCGCTGGAAGCCGGGCGAGGCAGGCTCCGCCCGCTGACCCCTCCACCGCCTCCCGCCACCCCCCTTCACAAGGACGTGAACCAGATGCGCGCAACCCTCAGGGCCGCGGCCGCCGTCGCCGCCTCCGCCGTCGCCCTCACCACGCTCACCGCGTGCGGCGGCGACTCCGCCTCCGCCTCCGGCGGCAAGGTCGACAAGGTCAAGATCATGGTCGGTGGCCTGGACAAGGTCATCTACCTGCCCGCGATGCTCACCGAGCGGCTCGGCTACTTCAAGGCCGAGGGACTGGACGTCGAACTGCTCACCGAGCCGGCCGGCGTACAGGCCGAGACCGCGCTCGTCTCCGGCGACGTGCAGGGCACCGTCGGCTTCTACGACCACACGCTCGACCTGCAGGTGAAGGGCAAGCAGGTGGAGTCCGTGGTGCAGTTCTCGCAGGCGCCCGGCGAGGTGGAGATCGTCTCCAACGCGGCGGCCGGCGACCTCACCGGCGCCGAGGACTTCAAGGGCAGGAAGCTGGGCGTGACCGGCATCGGCTCGTCCACGGACTTCCTCACCAAGTACCTGGCCGTCAGCAACGGCGTGAAGACCAGCGAGTTCACCCCGGTCGCGGTCGGCGCCGGCCAGACCTTCATCTCCGCGATGGAGCAGGGCTCGATCCAGGGCGGCATGACCACGGACCCGACCGTGGCCACGATCTTGGACAAGGGGCTCGGCAAGGTGCTCATCGACATGCGCACGCCGGAGGGCTCGCGGCAGGCGCTCGGCGGGCTCTACCCGTCCTCCAGCCTCTACATGCAGACGGAGTGGGTGGACAGCCACAAGGAGACGGTGCAGAAGCTCGCCAACGCCTTCGTGAAGACGCTCCGCTGGATGTCCGCGCACAGCGCCGCGGAGATCGCCGCGAAGATGCCCGCCGACTACGCGCAGGGCGGCGGGCAGGAGCTCTACGTCAAGGCGATCGAGAGCACGCTGCCGATGTTCACCAAGGACGGCGTGATGCCCGAGGGCGGACCCGAGACGGTGGAGCGGGTCCTGAAGGCCTTCAACCCCAACCTGCAGAACGCCCAGGTGGACCTGGGCAAGACCTACACCACGCAGTTCGTCAAGAACGCCGGCTGAATCCCGCTGATCTCCATCCGCAGCGGCGCCCCCAGGGCCGCCCCGCAGCTCTCGGGCCGGGGCGGCTCCGCCGCGACCGGCGTCACCTCGACGTCCCAGGCCCGGCCGTCGCGGTGACGCACGCGGGTGCCGTGCTCACCGTCCACGGTCAGTGCCTCGGCGGTCAGCTCGCCGGTCAGCCGCCGCACGGCCAGTTCGGCGGCCTGGCCCGGACGCTCCCACGCGGAACGTCCGCGGCAGCCCTCCAGCACCATGCCGCCCTCGCGGGCGGCCGCCAGCACCTGCCGGGCCAGCGCGGCGTCGACCCGGGCGTAGGCGTAGCCGTACGGCAGCACCAGCATCGTCGGGGAGAACCGGTGCCCGCCCAGGTGGGTCACCTCCCACACCTCACCGAGCCCCGAGGCGGCCAGCTCCGCGGCGAGCGGACGGCCGTTGAGGGCGCAGCAGCGGTCGCGCTTGCCGTTGGTGCAGACGAGGGCGAGCGGGTCGCCCTCGTACGGCATCCCGAAGCCGCGGTGGTCGCCGCGGCCCAGCGCCTCGAAGTCCAGGCCCAGCAGCGCGGCCGGGTCCTCCACGACCGCGTCCCGCACCCAGGAGCCACCCGGCACGGTGTGCGCCACGTACGCCGCGCGCCGCCGCACGTCATGCCGGTCCGCGTGCCGCCCGGGCCGCCGGATCAGCCCGACCCGCACCCCGGTCCCGGCCGCGGCCCGCTCCAGCGCCCTGCCCACCCGCGGATCCAGATGGCTCCCGGTCAGCGCCTTGGGACCCCACGGCCCCGGCTGCTCCAGCAGCAGCCAGGTCCGCGCGGTGGCCGCCGTCGCGGCGACGGGCTCCGCCAGTGAGCTGGACGCGGAGGTGCAGGTGCTCATGAAGGTAAGCCTAACCTTCGGCACCACCCCCGGCTCTCCCGCCCCTCCCGTTCGGAGCGGTCCTCTGTGCGGGGGTCACCGTGATACGACGAGGCCTCCCCGGCAGCAGCGCTGCGGGGGAGGCCGTCGAGTGGCGTCTGCGCAGGTCAGAGGTCCGGGATGTCGGCCTTTGCCCGCACCAGGGTTTCGCGGGTGATCACGACGATCCGCTCGTCGTCCGCGCGCCCGGCATCCGAAGGGAGTGCGCCGTCGAGCTCGCTTGTCATGTCAGTCCCGATGACGGCGAATCGTCCGTCGCTCAGTTCGAAGATGTCGGGGCATGTCGACCCGCTCATGCTTCCGCGCAAGCGAGGGGACACGCCGAGACGCCGTACGATCACGCGAACACTCCTTACAGCCTCCCCGAGGCTGGTCACCGGAGGAAGTGATCGCACGTGGACCGCCCGCGGTTCAGCGATGCGATTTATGTATGAATGGGGCAAAAGTTGTAGCAGTCAAAATGGCACACATTTTGGCCCGGTCGCTGGGAACGCGCCCGGGGAGCTGTGAAGTTACGGCATTCGAGTGACTGCTGCGCAACAAATCGCAGAGCTGTCCGGAGATGGCCGCCGTTGTCGGCCTGCCCGGCCGATGCTGTCGCTACGGTTGTATGGAATTGCGTTGTTCGTACTCCGTGATCGCCACGTCGACGAGCCTCCCGAACTGCACTTCGTCGCCGTCGGGGTCGAGGAGGGCCCGGTGGGGGCGGCTGAACTCCCAGTAGTCCCGGAACTTGGCACTCCGCACGAGCACCCGCAGGTGCCCCCGCATCTCCGAAGGCGACGCGTTGTCCAGCCGGAAGGCGAGCAGGTGCTGGGCGAAGACGAGGTTCGTGTAGAGCAACTCCCGGCCGCGCTCGACCGGGACGGATTCGAAACCGGGCCAGACGGCCATGAGTTCCGGGTTCTCGATGGCGATCTTGAGCAGTTCGACGTGCACCGCCCGGACGTGCGCCTCGGCGCTGCGGTACAACTGGGCGTGCGTACGCGCGAGTTCGCGGCGCTGCAGCGATAACTCCCGCCGGTGATGGCGGGCCTTCCGCTGCTGCACGCCGAACGTCACGAGCACCGCCGCCAGTGCCAGCCCCGAGAAGGCGGCGTTGGCGGCCATGAAGGTGGACGCGGCGGAGTCCTGGCCGGGGCCCGAGGGGGAGGCGAGGGCCACCATGAGCTTGCCCAGGGCCACGGCGACGGCGGCCGTGAGCAGCAGGACGGCGGTGACCCCGATGACCAGCAGGGCGGCGATTCCGCCCACCTCTCTGGAACGCGCCATGTGACCCCCCGATCGGCGCACGCCCGCCCGTCATGGCGGCCGCAGCCCGAAGAAACGAAGCTCCGGGCAGGTGCGAGCGGCTCTGGTCGACTGCCTCGGAGAGGTGAGAAGCACGCAGGGACGCACGGGTCCGGCACCCGCCGTCGAATGAGTGTTACCCGCAGGGAACGGTCGTGAAGCGCGCTATTCAGGACAGGTGGGCGCTGTATTGGCCCAGGTTGAGGGTGAGGCGACGCTTCGGTCCCTGACGCCACGGCGGCACCGCCGGGTGCCGGGCGCCCCAACGGTCTTGCGCAAGAGCGCAAACCACTTGCATGTCATGTCGTATGCTTGCGCTCATGACGCGACGGCTTGCCGAAGTAGCGAAGAAGGTCGGGGTCAGTGAGGCCACCGTCAGCCGTGTGCTGAACGGGAAGCCGGGGGTGTCGGAGGGCACCCGGCAGGCGGTGCTCACGGCGCTGGACGTGCTGGGGTACGAGCGGCCGACGCAGTTGCGGGGGAACCGGGCCCGGCTGGTCGGGCTGGTGCTGCCGGAGCTGCAGAACCCGATCTTCCCGGCCTTCGCAGACATCGTGGGGGCGGCCCTGGCCCAGCAGGGCCTGACGCCGGTGCTGTGCACGCAGACCGCGGGCGGGGTGTCGGAGGCGGACTACGTCTCGCTCCTGCTGCAGCAGCACGTCTCCGGCGTGGTCTTCGCCGGCGGCCTGTACGCGCAGGCGGACGCGCCGCACGACCACTACCGCCTGCTGGCCGAGCGGAACCTGCCGGTGGTGCTGATCAACGCCGCGATAGAGGACCTCGGTTTCCCGAGGGTGTCGTGCGACGACGCGGTCGCCGTGGAGCAGGCCTGGCGGCACCTGTCCTCGCTGGGCCACGAGCGGATCGGCCTGCTGCTCGGGCCCACCGACCACATGCCGTCGCGGCGCAAGCTGACCGCGGCGCGGGCCGCGGCCGCCGCGGGCGGCGGGTCGCTGCCCGACGAGCACGTCGGGCGGGCGATGTTCACGCTGGAGGGCGGCCAGGCCGCGGCCGCCAAGCTCTGGGAGCGCGGGGTCACCGGGATCATCTGCGCCAACGACCCGATGGCGCTCGGCGCGGTGCGGGCGGCGCGCCGGCTGGGGCTGTCCGTGCCCGGGGACGTCTCCGTGGTCGGTTACGACGACTCGGCGTTCATGACCTGCACCGACCCGCCGCTGACCACGGTGCGGCAGCCCATCGAGGCGATGGGCCGCACCGCCGTCGAGCTGCTCGCGCTGAAGATCGCGGGCAAGCAGGTGGCCTCCGACGAGCTGCTGTACGAGCCCGAGCTGGTCGTCCGCGGGACGACGGGGCCCGTGCGCGGCTGAGCGGCCGCGCGCCCCGCGGGGCCGGGGGGTGCGTCGGGGGCGGTACCACCCCGGGCGCGGGTGGGGGCGGGGGGTTACCGCGCCCTGGCCGGGGGTGGCGGGCC
>NZ_JBHWGA010000022.1:2676-37786 GCF_042733315.1 Streptomyces sp. NPDC059718 | reverse complement strand
CCCGGCGGGGGTGGTTCCGACGTCGTCGGAACCACCCGGTCCGCGTTTGCGGCCTCGGGGTTCCCGCTCCGTTCCCGGTGTTCGCGGCCTTCGTTGCCGAGCTGCGCAAGGCCGTCAATCTTTTGCGAAATCTGCGCGAGATATTGCGGACACCTGTTTGTGGTGCTTGAGTGTGCGACGCCCCCGCTGCGTGTGGTCGGGGGCTTCCACGCTCATGCCCGAAGGGGACCACCGATGAGAAGCTCCTGGTTCCGCCCCGCTCGCCGTGCCTCCGCGGCCACGCTCGTCTCCGTGATGGCCCTGGCCGTCCTCACCGCCTGCGGCACCAGCAGCAGTGCGGACAACGACAACGACGCGGCCGGCGGTTCGTCCGACCCCACCGCCCCGCTGGACCCGAAGGCCAAGGTCACGCTGACCATCGACTGCATGCCGCCGGCCGCGAAGAAGGCGGAGCTCAAGGAGTGGAAGGAGGACGTCGCCGCCTTCAACAAGAAGTACCCGAACGTGACGATCGACGGTAAGTCGACGCCCGGCCAGTGCGAGGAGCCGGCCCGCTTCACGGCCGCGCTGAAGGCCAAGTCCCAGCCGGACGTGTTCTACACGTACTTCACCGACCTGCAGCAGGTGCTCGACAACGACGGCGCCGCGGACATCTCCGCGTACGTCACCGACAAGACCGTCCCGGCGCTGAACGACATCGACCCCAACGTGCTGAACGTCCTGAAGAAGGACGGCAAGCTCTACGGCCTGCCCACCAGCAACTACACCATGGGTCTGCTGATCAACCGCAAGCTCTTCACGCAGGCCGGCCTCGACCCCAACACGCCGCCGACCACCTGGGAGGACGTGCGCACCGCGGCCAAGGCGATCGCCGGCCTCGGCAAGGGCATCGCCGGGTACGGCGACTACAGCGCCCAGAACACCGGCGGCTGGCACTTCACGGCCACGATGTACGGCCTGGGCGGCGACGTCATCTCCGCGGACGGCACCAAGGCGGGGTTCAACACCGACCTCGGCAAGCAGGTCGTGCAGAACCTGCACGACATGCGCTGGACCGACAACAGCATGGGCCAGACGCAGCTGCTCAAGTGGGGCGACCTGCAGAAGCAGATGGCCACCGACAAGCTCGGCATGTTCCTGGCCGCGCCGGACGACATCACGTACATGGTCCAGCAGCTCGGCGCCGACTACGCCAACTTCGGCATGGGCCCGATCCCCGGCGGCAAGGCCACCCTCTTCGGCGGCAACGACTACATGATCAAGAAGGGCAGCTCGCCCGACAAGATCAAGGCCGCCATCGCCTGGCTGAACTTCAAGACGCTCAGCGTCGGCAAGGGCCAGTTCGAGTACGCGCGCTCCAAGGCGGACGGCCTGCCCGTCGGTCTGCCCCAGCCGGCCTTCTTCATCGGTGCCAGCAAGACCAAGGACGACCAGCTGAAGACCGAGAGCGCCACGATGCCGGTGGAGAACTTCCGTGCCTTCATGGACAACCCGATCCCCGGCAAGGCCGAGCCGCCGAAGGCGCAGGAGATCTACAAGGTCCTGGACAACGTGATGTCCGGTGTTCTCACCAACAAGAACGCGGACCCCGCCAAGCTGCTGTCCACCGCGGAGACCCAGGTCAACCAGGTCCTCGCCAACCAGTAGCCCAGGCCCCCTCGGCACCCGGCACCCAGGAGCGACGATGTCGGCCCCCAGCGCCCCCACCCTGCCCACCAGCACTCCCGCGAAGAGCCGGTCGCGCCGTACGGTGCGCCGCCCCGCCCCGGACGGCCGCCGTCCGGGGCGGGCCGGCCGCGCCCTGCGCCGCAACCTCACCGCGCACGGCTTCCTGATCGGTGCCGTGCTCTGCTTCGGGTTCTTCTCCTGGTACCCGATGGTCAGGGAGGTCCTGCTGGCCTTCCAGAAGACCGAGGACGGGGCCACCACCTGGGCCGGCTGGTCGAACCTGAACTACGTCTTCCACGACCCCGCGTTCTGGCAGGCCTGGCGCAACACCCTGCTCTTCACCGCCCTGGCGCTGCTGCTCGGCTTCGCGGTGCCGTTCGTCATCGCCCTGCTGCTCAACGAACTGCGGCACGCGCGGGGCTATCTGAGACTGCTGGTGTACCTGCCGGTGATGCTGCCGCCGGTGGCCTCGGTGCTGCTCTTCAAGAACTTCTACAACCCCGAGTACGGCCTGTTCAACCGCATCTTCGAGGTGCTGCACCTGCCCCAGCAGCAGTGGCTGCAGTCCACCAGCACCTCGATGCTGTCGGTGGTCATCGCCGCCACGTGGATGAACATGGGGGGCGCCACCCTGATCTACCTGGCCGCCCTCCAGGGCATCCCCGGCGAGCTCTACGAGGCCGCCGAGCTCGACGGCGCCGGACTCCTGCGCAAGATCTGGCACGTGACGATCCCGCAGACCCGGCTGATCCTGTCGCTGATGCTGCTCATGCAGATCATCGCCACTATGCAGGTCTTCACCGAGCCGTTCCTGCTGACCGGCGGCGCCGGCCCGGAGGGTTCCACCACCACCGTCGTCTACCTGATCTACCAGTACGCCTTCAGCTTCAACAACTACGGCAGCGCCGCGGCGCTCGGCCTGGTCCTGCTCGTACTGCTGGCGGTCTTCTCCGCCGGGTACGTGCGGCTCAGCCGTGCCGCGGACGAGTAGGGCGGGGAACCACCGATGAGCAGCAGCACCCGGACGCTGATATCGCCGACGCAGCTGGCGAGCCGCCGCGGCAGGATCGTCTACCGGACCGTCCTCGCCCTGGTACTGGTCGCCTTCACGCTGGTCTTCCTCGGCCCGCTGTACTGGATGGCCTCCAACGGCCTGAAGTCCACCGAGGAGTTCGCGCAGATCCCGCCCACCGCCTTCCCGCACGCCCTGCACCCCGAGAACTACAAGAGCGCCTGGGACGTGATGGACCTGTCCCACCTGCTGCTCAACACCCTCTGGTACGCGTTCGGGGCACTCGCCTTCCAGCTCGTGTTCGACGTGGCGGCCGCCTACTCGCTGTCCAAGCTCCGTCCGGTGCTGGGCAACGTGATCCTGGGGATGATGCTCGCCACGCTGATGATCCCGGCCACCGTCCTGGTCGTACCGCAGTACCTGACCGTGCTGGACGTGCCGATCTTCGAGCGCAACCTGCTCAACTCGCCCTGGGTGATCTGGCTGCCGTCGGTCACCAACGCCTTCAACATCTTCCTGCTGAAGCGGTTCTTCGACTCGGTGCCGCAGGAACTGCTGGACGCCTCCGCCATCGACGGGGCCTCCCAGCTGCGCACCCTGTGGTCGGTCGTCCTGCCGATCTCCCGCCCGATCCTCGGAGTGGTCTCCATCTTCGCGATCGTCGGGGTCTGGAAGGACTTCCTCTGGCCGATGCTCACCCTGCCCGACCCGACGAAGCAGACGCTCAACGTCGGCATCTACTCGCTCGCCAGCGGGGTGCCGGAGAACTGGCTGGTCGCGGCCCTCGCGATGGCCTCGGTGCCCACCCTGCTGATCTTCCTGATCTTCCAGCGCAACATCATGAGCGGTCTCACCGCCGGCGGCCTCAAGGGCTGAGACCCGGCCCCGACGGCCCCCGGCCGCACCCGTCCAGCACCACGCCGCCCGCCACGGGGCGGGCGGCGCGGTCCCAGCTGCCCGAAAGGACCAGTCACGTGGCAGACACCCACCCGGCCGAGGCCACCGACGCGTGGTGGCGCGGCGCCGCCATCTACCAGGTGTACGCACGCAGCTTCGCCGACGGAGACGGGGACGGCACCGGCGACCTCGCCGGGGTGCGGTCCAGACTGCCGTACCTGGCCGCGCTGGGTGTGGACGCGCTCTGGTTCAACCCCTGGTACCCCTCGCCGATGGCCGACGGCGGCTACGACGTCGCCGACTACCGGGCGATCGACCCGGCCTTCGGGACCCTGGCCGACGCCGAGAAGCTGATCGCCGAGGCACGCGCCCTGGGCATCCGCACCATCATCGACATCGTCCCCAACCACATCTCCGACCAGCACGTCTGGTTCCAGGCCGCTCTCGAGGCCGGACCCGGCAGCGCCGAGCGCAAGCTGTTCCACTTCCGCACCGGCCGCGGCGAGGACGGCGAGCTGCCGCCCAACGGCTGGCGTTCGCAGTTCGGCGGCTCCGCCTGGACCCGGCTCCCGGACGGCGACTGGTACCTGCACCTGTTCGCCCCGGAGCAGCCCGACCTCAACTGGGCCCACCCCACGGTGCGACGGGAGCACGAGGACGTACTGCGCTTCTGGTTCGAGCGCGGCGTGGCCGGGGTGCGCATCGACTCGGCGGCCATGGTCGCCAAGGACCCGGACCTGCCCGACTTCGTGGAGGGCACCGACCCGCACCCCTACATCGACCGCGACGAGCTGCACGACATCTACCGTTCCTGGCGCAGCGTCGCCGACCCCTACGACGGCGTGCTGATCGGCGAGGTGTGGCTGCCGGACACCGAGCGCTTCGCCCGCTACCTGCGTCCCGACGAGCTGCACACCGCCTTCAACTTCGACTTCCTGGCCTGCCCGTGGGACGCCGGCCGGCTGCGCGCCTCCGTAGACGCGACGCTCGCCGCGCACGCGCCGGTCGGTGCCCCCGCGACCTGGGTGCTGGCCAACCACGACGTGACGCGTACGGTCACCCGGTACGGCCGCGCCGACACGGGCTTCGACTTCAAGACCAAGGCCCACGGCATCCCCACGGACCTGGAGCTCGGCACCCGGCGTGCCCGCGGCGCCGCCCTCCTGACCCTGGCCCTGCCCGGCTCGGTCTACCTCTACCAGGGCGAGGAACTGGGGCTGCCCGAGGTCGAGGACATCCCGGCCGAACTGCTGCAGGACCCGATGTACTTCCGCTCCGGCGGCACCGACCCGGGCCGTGACGGCTGCCGGGTGCCGCTGCCCTGGTCGGGGGACGCGCCGCCGTACGGCTTCGGGGGCGAGCACCCCTGGCTGCCGCAGCCGGCGGACTGGGCGCGCTACACCGCCGAGGCGCAGGAGACGGACCCCGGTTCCCTGCTGAGCCTGTACCGGACGGCGCTGGAGCTCCGCCGCGCGGAACCAGGCCTCGGCGAGGGCCCGATGGACTGGCTCGACGGTCCCGGCGACGTGCTCGCCTTCCGCCGTGCGGGCGCCTTCGCCTGCGTGCTCAACCTGTCCGCGGACCCCGTCGCGCTCCCCGCGCACCGGCAGGTCCTGCTGGCCAGCGGACCGCTCGCCGAGGACGGCCGGCTGCCCCGGGACACCTGCGTGTGGCTGCGCCTGGACGACCCGGCCGGACCCGGCGGGGCGCAGGCGTACGCGTCCTGACACCGCGTACGCCGAGGGGCGCGGCACCTGGTACGGGTGCCGCGCCCCTCATCGTTGTGGACGTGCCGGTCACACCGGCCCGGCGACCACCGAGACCCGCTTGGTGAGGGCCACGCCCGAGCCGTCCCGGCGCGGGTCCTTGGGCGGGAGGTCGGCCGGCGCGCCCGTGGAGGTGGCGGCACGGGCGGGGGTGCAACCGGCCCAGGCGAGGAGCAGCATGTCCTCGCCCTTCAGGAAGCGCTGGCAGCGCACGCCGCCGGTCGCCCTTCCCTTGCGCGGGAACTGGTCGAACGGCGTGAGCTTGGCCGTGCCCTCCTCGGCCCCTGCGAGCGTCTCCCGGGTCCCGGCGAGGGTGAAGACCACGGCGTCGGCCGAGGGGTCGACGGCGGTGAAGGAGATCACCTTCGCGCCGTCCGTCAGCTTGATGCCGGCCATGCCGCCCGCCGGGCGGCCCTGCGGACGGACCTGGCCCGCCGGGTAGCGCAGCAACTGCGCGTCATCGGTGATGAAGACCAGGTCCTCCTCACCGGTGCGCAGTTCGACCGCGCCCACGATGCGGTCGCCCTCCTTGAGCGCGATGACCTCCAGGTCGTCCTTGTTCGCCGGGTAGTCCGGCACGACGCGCTTGACCACGCCCTGCTCGGTGCCGAGCGCCAGACCGGGCGAGGACTCGTCGAGCGTGGTCAGGCAGAGCACCTGCTCGTCCGGTTCCAGCGACAGGAACTCCGCGAGCGGCGCCCCGCCCGCCAGGTTCGGCGCACCGGAGGGCTCCGGCAGGATCGGCAGGTCGATCACGGCGATCCGCAGCAGGCGCCCGGTGGAGGTGACCATGCCGATGTCGGCCCGCGCCGTCGTCGGGATCGCCGAGACGATCACGTCGTGCTTGACGCGCTTGCCGTCGCCCGGGGCCAGGGCCTCGCCGTTCGCCGTACGGGCCAGCAGCCCGGTGGAGGAGAGCAGCACGCGGCACGGGTCGTCGGCGACCTCCAGCGGCACGGCCGCGACGGGGGCCGCGCCCGGCTCCATCAGCAGGGTGCGGCGCTCGGTGGCGTACTTCTTGGCGACCGCCGCCAGCTCGGCGCCGACCAGCTTGCGCAGCTCGGCGTCGGACTCCAGGATCCGGGTGAGCTCCTCGATCTCGGCGGTCAGCCTGTCCCGCTCGGACTCCAGTTCAATCCGGTCGAAGCGGGTCAGCCGGCGCAGCGGGGTGTCGAGGATGTACTGGGTCTGGATCTCCGACAGCGCGAAGCGCTCGATGAGGCGCTCCTTGGCCTGGGCGGCGTTGTCGCTGGCGCGGATGATCGAGATGACCTCGTCGATGTCGACCAGCGCGACCAGCAGGCCCTCCACCAGGTGGAGGCGGTCCCGGCGCTTGCCGCGGCGGAACTCGCTGCGCCGCCGGACGACCTCGAAGCGGTGGTCGAGGTAGACCTCCAGCAGTTCCTTCAGGCCCAGCGTGAGCGGCTGGCCGTCGACCAGCGCCACGTTGTTGATGCCGAAGGACTCCTCCATGGGGGTCAGCTTGTACAGCTGCTCCAGGACGGCCTCGGGGTGGAAGCCGTTCTTCACCTCGATGACCAGCCGCAGTCCGTGCTCGCGGTCGGTGAGGTCCTTGACGTCCGCGACGCCCTGCAGCTTCTTCGAGCCGACCAGGTCCTTGATCTTGGAGATGACCTTCTCCGGGCCGACCGCGAACGGCAGCTCGGTCACCACCAGGCCCTTGCGGCGGGCCGTCACGTCCTCCACGGCCACCGTGGCGCGGATCTTGAACGTGCCGCGGCCGGTCTCGTACGCGTCCCGGACGCCGTCCAGGCCCACGATCCGGCCGCCGGTCGGCAGGTCCGGGCCGGGGACGTAACGCATCAGCGTCTCGAGGTCCGCGTTCGGGTAGCGGATCAGGTGGCGGGCGGCCGCGATGACCTCGCCCAGGTTGTGCGGCGGCATGTTGGTCGCCATGCCGACCGCGATGCCCGAGGCGCCGTTGACCAGCAGGTTCGGGTAGGCGGCGGGCAGGGCCACCGGCTCCTGCTCCTGGCCGTCGTAGTTCGGCGTGAAGTCGACGGTGTCCTCGTCGATCGACTCGACCATCAGCATCGCGGCGGGGGTCGTGCGGCACTCCGTGTACCGCATCGCGGCCGGCGGGTCGTCGTTGCCGAGCGAGCCGAAGTTGCCGTGGCCGTCGACCAGCGGCACGCGCATCGAGAACGGCTGGGCCATGCGCACCAGCGCGTCGTAGATCGAGGAGTCGCCGTGCGGGTGGAGCTTGCCCATCACCTCGCCGACGACGCGGGCGCACTTCACGAAGCCGCGCTCGGGGCGCAGCCCCATCTCGTTCATCTGGTACACGATCCGCCGGTGCACCGGCTTGAGCCCGTCGCGGGCGTCCGGGAGGGCGCGCGAGTAGATGACCGAGTAGGCGTACTCGAGGAAGGACCCCTGCATCTCGTCGACGACGTCGATGTCGAGGATGCGCTCCTCGAAATCGTCCGGCGGCGGGGTCTTCGTGGTGCGGCGGGCCATCAGGGCGCTGCTCCTTCGGCTGGACCTCATCGGATAAGGACACGGGACTGTCGCGGACCATTGTGGACCGCCCCACCGACAGCCCGGACCACCCCCCCGCCTCATACGTGGCGGTGACGGGAACTTCGCGGGCCGTTTGTCCGCTGCCTAGAGTGGCAGGTCTCAGCACAAAACAACGAGTACGCGACCGGAAGGACAGCTTGCCCATGGGTCACACGGCCACGCCGGAGGCAGAATCCGGCGGCCTCACCGCGACCGAGCACCGCCTGGCCAACGGCCTGCGCGTCGTGCTCTCCGAGGACCACCTCACCCCGGTCGCCGCGGTCTGCCTCTGGTACGACGTCGGTTCCCGCCACGAGGTGAAGGGCCGTACCGGACTCGCCCACCTCTTCGAGCACTTGATGTTCCAGGGTTCGGCGAACGTCAAGGGCAACGGCCACTTCGAACTGGTCCAGTCCGCCGGCGGCTCCCTCAACGGCACCACCAGCTTCGAGCGCACCAACTACTTCGAGACCATGCCGGCCCACCAGTTGGAGCTCGCGCTCTGGCTCGAGGCCGACCGCATGGGCAGCCTGCTGTCCGCACTGGACCTGCAGAGCCTGGACAACCAGCGCGACGTGGTCAAGAACGAGCGCCGCCAGCGGTACGACAACGTCCCCTACGGCACCGCCTTCGAGCGGCTGACCGCGATGGCGTACCCGGACGGCCACCCGTACCACCACACCCCCATCGGCTCGATGGCGGACCTGGACGCCGCCTCCCTGGAGGACGCGCGCGCCTTCTTCCGGACCTACTACGCCCCGAACAACGCCGTCCTCGCGGTCGTCGGGGACATCGACCCGCAGCAGACGCTGGCCTGGATCGAGAAGTACTTCGGCACGATCCCGTCCCACGACGGCAAGCCGGCGCCCCGTGACGGTTCACTCCCCGGGGTGATCGGCGGGGAGCTCCGCGAGGTCGTCGAGGAGGACGTCCCCTCGCGCGCCCTGATGGCCGCCTACCGGCTGCCGCACGACGGCACCCGCGAGTCCGACGCCGCGGACCTGGCGCTGACCGTCCTCGGCGGCGGTGAGTCCTCCCGGCTGCACAACCGCCTCGTGCGCCGGGACCGCAGCGCCGTCGCGGCAGGGTTCGGCCTGCTGAGGCTGGCCGGGGCGCCGTCGCTCGGCTGGCTCGACGTGAAGACGTCCAGCGGCGTCGAGGTGCCCGCCATCGAGGCCGCGGTCGACGAGGAACTGGCCCGCTTCGCCGAGGAGGGCCCGACCCCGGAGGAGATGGAGCGGGCCCAGGCCCAGCTCGAGCGCGAGTGGCTGGACCGGCTCGCCACGGTCGGCGGCCGCGCCGACGAACTGTGCCGGTACGCCGTGCTGTTCGGCGACCCGCAGCTCGCGCTGACCGCCGTCAAGCGCATCCTGGACATCACCGCGGACGAGGTGCGCGCCGTCGCCGCGGCCACCCTGCGGCCCGACAACCGCGCCGTGCTGGTCTACGAGCCCACGGGTTCGGCGGCCGCCTCCGGCGAGGACTCCGACGAGGACGAGGAGGGCGCGGACCAGTGACCGACGTCCACACCACCATGACGTTCCACCCGCAGCCACGGCCGGGACAGCCCAAGCCCTGGGACTTCCCGGCCCCGGAGCGGTCCACGCTGCCCAACGGGCTGACCGTGCTGCGCAGCCGGCGCCCCGGCCAGAAGGTCGTCGCCGTCGAGGTGCTGCTCACGGCGCCGCTCGACGCCGAGCCCGAGGGCCTGGACGGCGTCGCCACGATCATGGCCCGGGCCCTGTCCGAGGGCACCGACAAGCACACCGCCGAGGAGTTCGCCGCCGAGCTGGAGCGCTGCGGGGCCACCCTCGACGCGCACGCCGACCACCCCGGCGTCCGGGTCTCCCTGGAGGTCCCCGCCTCGCGTCTCGACAAGGCCCTCGGCCTGCTCGCCGACGCGCTGCGCGCCCCGGCGTTCCCGGACGGCGAGGTCGAGCGGCTGGTGCGCAACCGCCTCGACGAGATCCCGCACGAGCTGGCCAACCCCGCGCGCCGCGCCGCCATGGCGCTGTCCAAGGAGCTCTTCGCCGCCGACCTGCGCTGCTCCCGGCCGCGCCAGGGCACCGAGGAGACGGTCGCGCGCATCGACGCCTCCGCCGTCCGTGCCTTCTACGACACGCACGTACGCCCGTCCACCTCGACGGCCGTCGTGGTCGGCGACTTCACCGGGATCGACCTGGAGGCGCTGCTCGAGAGCACGCTGGGGGAGTGGAGCGGCAAGCCCGCCGAGCGCCGCCCGCTGCCCGCGATCACCGCGGACGACACCGCGCGCGTCGTGATCGTCGACCGGCCCGGGTCCGTCCAGACCCAGGTGCTCATCGGCCGCGCCGGCGCGGACCGCCACGATCCCGTCTGGGCCGCCCAGGTGCTCGGCACGTACTGCCTCGGCGGCACGCTGACCTCGCGCCTGGACCGCGTCCTGCGCGAGGAGAAGGGTTACACCTACGGCGTGCGGGCCTTCGGCCAGGTGCTGCTCTCCACGCCCGAGGGCACCGGTGTCTCCCTGCTCGGCATCAGCGGGTCCGTGGCGACCGACGTCACCGCGCCCGCGCTGGCCGACACCTGGCAGGTGCTGCGCACCCTGGCGGCGGAGGGGCTCACCGACGAGGAGCGCGACGCCGCCGTGCAGAACCTGGTGGGCGTCGCGCCGCTGCGCTACGAGACCGCCTCGGCGGTGGCCGGGACCTTCGCCGACCAGGTCGAGCAGTCCCTGCCGGACGACTTCCAGGCCCGGCTCTACGAGCGGCTGGCCGTCACCGGCACGGTGGAGGCGACGGCCGCGGCCGTCAACGCCTTCCCCCTGGACCGGCTGGTGGTCGTCCTCGTCGGCGACGCCTCCGCCATCGCGGACCCGATCCGCGAGCTGGGCATCGGCCCGGTCGAGGTCGTCACGGGCGGCTGACCGGTGGCTCCACGGCGCGGCCCCGGGTGCCCTTGCGGCGCCCGGGGCCGCGGCGCGCGGGGGTGCCCGTTCAGCGGCCCAGCCGGGCCGCCGCCACGTTGATCCGCATGCCGCAAGGAACCCGTCCGCCGGCTCCGCTCAGGCAGGCGGCCCGGTCCAGGAACACGGCGCGCAGCTCCGCGGTCGGCTCCTCGTCCAGGACCTCCATGTCGTAGAACGTCCCGGTGAGGGCGGACCAGACCTCGTGGGGCGTCCCGTCCATGCCGATGACGACCGTCTCCCAGGACAGCGGCGCGAAGCCCAGCGGTGCGAGGAGCCCGTCGAGCCCCTCCCGGCTCCGTGTCCTGCGGTCGCCCAGCCGCGGAAGGCGCCGCTTCGCCGCCCGGAAGTACGGCACGGCCAGCGTCAGGAAGAGCTCCACGGCCTCGCCGGGGACGGGCCCGCCGCCGACGGCGACGGCGAACGTGCCGCCCGGTGCGAGCACCCGAGCGGCCTCGGCCACGACCCGGTCGGGGTCCGACATCAGCATCAGCGCCATGTGGGAGACCACGGCGTCGAAGGAGCCGTCGGCGAAGGGCAGCTCCTGCGCGCGCCCCTGCCGCAGGTCGGCGCCGGCCAGCGCGGGCCGCCGGCGGGCGAGGGCCAGCTCGCCCTCCGACAGGTCGACGCCGGCGGGAACCTCGGCCCCGCGCCCGGCGAGCAGCTCCAGCAGGGCGCCGTCCGCGCAGCCGAGGTCCAGGACCCGCCGGGCGCCGGCGACACGCTCGGCGAGCACCTCGTAACTCGTCCGCCCGTCGCGGGTGGGGGCGGCCTCGGTCCCCTTCGACTGACGGCCGGGCAGCCGGTCGTGGAAGGCGCGCAGGAAGTCCTCGGCAGCGCGGGCGGCGTCGGTGGCCGCCCCTGGTGTCGTGGTCACCCCGTGACCCTACGTACGCGGTGCCGCCGCCGGGCCCCGTTCGGCCGGGCCGGACGGTGACGCCGGTCACCGCGACCCGCGCCACGGCCGTGCGGGGGCTTCCCGGAGGGGCGCGCACCGCCGGGGAGCTGCGGCATCGCGGTATTGCGGACGGTTGCGACCGGTTGGCGGCCGGTGTGGCATCCCGCACATATTGCCGGATTTTTTTGGAACCGGGAGCAACGCCTGGTTAACGTCCTCGGGTTGCCCGGCGGAAGCAGCCGCCTCCCGCGGCACCGGAGCAACGATCGCCGAGTCCCCGTCAGGCGTGAGCCTGGGGAGCCGGGGACCCACCTGAGATGTCCCTGGGGTGAATCGGGCGGCCTGCCGCCGCCCGTAGGAGACCTTCCTGCTCCGAACCCGTCAGCTAACCCGGTAGGCGAGAAGGAAGGAAAGGATCCCCGCCTGCCCATGGCGTCGTTCTCCATACGTTCCACCCTGGCCGGCGCCGCCGCGCTGACCACCGTCACCACCGGCGCGTTCGTCGTGCCCGCCGCGGCTGCCGACGCCAGGGCCGAGGGTTCCGCCTTCGCCCGCTGCGCCGCGGTCGCCGGGGACCTCGCCGCGCACCTCGCCGACCAGGCCTCGGCCCAGCACCGGGCCGCCGTCGTCACGCGCCAGCGCCACGACGCCCATGTCGCACACGCCAAGCGTGCCGCTCGTGAGCGCGCCGCCAAGGAGGCCGCCGCCAAGGCGGCCAAGGCCAAGGCGGCCCGGGAGAGCGGCACCGCGCACGCCTCGCGGGGCGCCGTGAAGGGCCGCGGCACGCTCGGCGGCTGGATGCCGCCGGTCGCCGGTTCCATCGGCACGCCCTACCACGCGACCAGCAGCCTGTGGTCCTCCGGCTACCACACCGGCGTGGACTTCCAGGCCTCCGTCGGCACCCCGGTGCACGCCGCCGGCGCGGGCACCGTCGTCGAGGCGGGCTGGGGCGGCTCCTACGGCAACAACGTCGTGATCCGCCACGCGGACGGCATGTACACCCAGTACGCCCACCTGTCCTCGCTGGGCGTGTCCGTGGGCCAGGCCGTCTCCGCGGGGCAGCAGATCGGCCTGTCGGGCGCCACCGGCAACGTGACGGGACCGCACCTGCACTTCGAGGCCCGTACGGCACCGTCCTACGGCGCCGACGTGGACCCGCTGGCGTACCTGCGTTCCAAGGGCGTCCGCATCTGAGCCATCCCCCTCCCCCCACACGAAGGCCCCGGTTCCCCCGCCGGGGCCTTCGGCATGCCGGCGCTTCCCGGCCGCGCGGTGTCCAAAAATGCTCCATGAATTCAGGGCGGCCGTCGGAATCGACGGCGTACTGGAATAGAGTCGCGGCAGAAACGCCGGCTCCTCCGTTACGCGGGGATTAAAGGACGGCCGTCGGCGCGCACCGAAAGGAACCTGCGATGTGGGGTCGTACGTGAAGGGGGCCGGCGGCACGGGCCGCCCGATTTCGGCCCGGGCGGTGTGCACCGCGATCCGTGACGACATCATCAGCGGGTTCTTCGCGCCGGGGAGCCGGCTGACCGAGGAGCAGTTGGCCAAGCGCTACGGGGTGTCCCGGGTCCCGGTGCGCGAGGCACTGCGCACCCTGGAGTCCGAGGGCTTCGTACGGACCCGCCGGCACGCCGGGGCGTCCGTGGCCGAGCCGACCGAGCAGGAGGCCGCCGACCTGCTGGACATCCGCGCCCTGCTGGAGCCGCTGGGCGCCGCGCGGGCGGCGCAGCGGCGCACCGAGGCCCATGTGAAGGTGCTGCGCGGGCTCGTCCGGCTGGGCCAGGAACGTTCCCTCCGGCGCCAGTTGTCCGACCTGCCCGCGCTCGACGGCTGGTTCCACGAGACGCTGGCCCAGGCCTCCGGCAGCCCGACCCTGGTGGCGCTGCTGACCCAGCTGCGGCACAAGATCGCCTGGGTGTACGCGGTGGACACCCCCGGGCGCGCCGTGGAGTCCTGGGAGGAGCACGGGGCGGTCGTGGACGCGGTGGCGCGCGGTGACGCGGAGCGGGCCCGGCGGCTGATGGCGGCCCATGTGGAGCGGGCGACGGCGGTGCACCGGCTGCGCCGTCCGGAGAGCACGGGACGCGGCGCCGCGGCGCGGTGAGGAATCGGAAACACGCCGTACACACTTCACGCGGCCGGGTTTAACAGAAGTGCCGTATACAACTTGGAGAATTGTGCGCGGGATATTTCCGCGCCCTATTGTGCTGCGCGCTGCCCGAAAATGACTTCACAATGACGAAGGGGCGGGTCCGCGAAATCCGGCCGGATTTCACGCGCGGGCCCGCCCCTTTTGCCGCACCGCGGCTCCGCGCGCTGTCAGACGGTCTCGGGGAGCTCGTCCAGCCCTTCGGAGACGAGCTTGGCCAGGCTGTCCAGAGCGGCGTCCACGCCCTCGGTGTCGGAGGCCAGTACGACCTCCTCGCCGCCGGCCACGCCCAGGCTCAGCACGGCGAGCATCGAGGCGGCGTTGACCGGGGCCCCGTCCGCCTTGGCGATGGTGACGGGGGCGCCCACGGCGGTGGCGGCGCGGACGAAGATCGAAGCAGGACGTGCGTGCAGGCCCTCGGCCCAGCCGATGGTGACGCGGCGCTCAGCCATGGTGTTGCCCTTCGGGTCGTTCCTGGGAGGTCTAGACCAGTCTGCCATGCCTCGGACATCGGTCCGTCCCCACATCGTCGCACCGGTCCCGCGACCGGCAGGTGCCCGTACGCTTGGGCCATGACGACGCCGTCCGCCGCAGAGCGCGACTACCCGGTCCACTGGGAGGCGGACGTGGTCCTGCGTGACGGCGGGATCGCCCACGTCCGGCCCATCGCGGCGGACGACGCGGGACGGCTGGTGAGCTTCTACGAGAAGGTCTCCGACGAGTCCAAGTACTACCGCTTCTTCGCGCCCTACCCCCGGCTCTCCGACCGGGACGTGCACCGCTTCACCCACCACGACTACCGCGACCGCGTCGGCCTGGCGGCCCTGGTCGGCGGCGAGTTCATCGCGACCGTCCGCTACGACCGCACCGACGACGACGAGGCCGAGGTCGCCTTCCTGGTCCAGGACGCGCACCAGGGCCGCGGAGTGGCCTCCGCCCTGATGGAGCACATCGCAGCGGTGGCCCGCGAGCGCGGCATCCGCCGCTTCATCGCCGAGGTGCTGCCCTCCAACCGCAAGATGATCAAGGTCTTCACCGACGCCGGCTACACCCAGCAGCGCAGCTTCACCGACGGCGTCGTCCGGCTCGAATGCGACCTGGAGCCCACCGAGCAGTCCCTCGCCGTCATGCGCGCCCGCGAGCAGCGCGCCGAGGCCCGCTCCGTGCAGCGGCTGCTCGCCCCCGCCTCGGTGGCCGTCATCGGCACCGGCCGCCGGCCGGGCGGCGTCGGCCGCGGATTGCTCCGGAACATCGTCGCGGGCGGCTACACCGGCCGCGTCCACGCCGTGAACCGCTCCTTCCCCGAGGACCTGCGCACCCTGGACCCCGAGGGCGTCCCCGCCCACCGCTCTGTCGCCGAGATCCCCGACACCGTCGACCTCGCCGTGATCGCCGTGCCCGCCGACGACGTCGCCGAGGCCGTCGACGCATGCGGCCGGCACGGCGTCCTGGGCCTGCTGGTGATCTCCTCCGGCTACGCCGAGTCCGGGGCCGACGGCCGCCGCAGGCAGCGCGCCCTGGTGCGGCAGGCCCACTCGTACGGGATGCGCGTCATCGGCCCCAACGCGTTCGGCATCCTCAACTCCGCCGAGGACGTCCGGCTCAACGCCTCCCTGTCGCCGCAGACCCCGGACGCCGGACGGCTCGGCCTGTTCACCCAGTCCGGCGCCATCGGCATCGCCCTGCTGTCCGGGCTGCGCCGGCGCGGCGCCGGGCTGTCGTCCTTCGTCTCCGCCGGCAACCGGGCGGACGTCTCGGGCAACGACATCCTGCAGTTCTGGTACGACGACCCGGCCACCGACGTCGCCCTGCTCTACCTCGAAACGCTCGGCAACCCGCGCAAGTTCTACCGCCTCGCCCGGCGCACCGCCGCCGTCAAGCCGGTCGTCGTCGTCAAGGGCGCCCGGCACTCGGCGGCCGCCCCGCCCGGGCACGCGGTGCCCCCCGCCCGCATCCCGGACAGCACGGTCTCCGCCCTGCTGCGGCAAGCCGGCGTCATCCGCACCGACACCGTCACCGAGCTCCTCGACACCGGACTGCTGCTGTCGTGCCGGCCGCTGCCCGCGGGCCCCCGTGTCGCGGTCCTCGGCAACTCGGAGTCGCTCGGCCTGCTCACCTACGACGCCTGCCTCACCGCCGGGCTGGAACCGGGCCTCCCGCTCGACCTCACCACGGCCGCCGGCCCCGAGGACTTCCGGGCCGCCCTCACCGCCGCCCTCACCGACCCCGCCCACGACGCCGTCGTGGTCACCGCCATCCCGCGCGTGGGCTCCGACCTCGGCGAGGCCCCCGCGGGCAGCGACGACCCCGCGCTGGCCGAAGCCCTCCACGCCGCCGCGGACGAGGCCGGCACCGGCAAGCCCGTGGTGATCGTCCACACCGCCCTGGAGGCCATGGCCACCCGCCTCGCCGCCGTCCGCATCCCCGCGTACGGCGCCGCCGAGCGCGCCGTGAAGGCACTGGCCAGGGCCGCCGCCTACGCCCAGTGGCGCAGGGACGCCCAGGTGCCCGGCAGGGTGCCGGAGTTCGAGGACGTCGACGAGGCGGGCGCCTGCCAGGACGTCACCCGGCTGCTCGACGAGGCGGCGGAGCCCGCCGGGGACACCCATGGCGTCCCCCTCGACGACTTGGCGGCCGCCGCCCTGCTGGCCCGCTACGGCATCACGGTCCGGCCCACGCTGCCCGCCCCCGGTATCGACGCGGCCCTGGAGGCGGCCCGGCGGCTCGGCTACCCGGTCGCCCTCAAGACCACCGCGCCCCACCTGCGGCACCGCGCCGACCTCGGCGGCGTACGCCTGGACATCGCCGGCCCCGACGACCTCGGCCGCGCCTTCGAGGAGCTGACCGCCCGGCTGGGCAAGCCCGAGGAGCTGCACCTGGTCGTGCAGGCCATGGCACCGCGCGGCGTCGACACGGTCGTACGCGCCACCGTCGACCCGGCCGCGGGCGCCGTGCTCTCCTTCGGCATCGCCGGCGCCCCCTCCGAACTCCTCGGCGACATGGCGCACCGGCTGGTCCCGGCCACCGACCGGGACGTCGCCGAGCTGGTCCGCTCCATCAAGGCGGCCCCGCTGCTCTTCGGCTGGCGCGGCGCGGAGCCGGTGGACACCGGCGCCCTGGAAGAGCTGCTGCTGCGGGTGTCGCGGCTGGTCGACGACCTGCCCGAGGTGGTCTCCGTCGACCTCGAACCGGTCGTGGTGGCCCCCGCCGGCCTCACCGTGCTCGGCGCCTCCGTGCGCCTCGCGCGGCCCCCGGCCCGCACGGACCTCGGGCCTCGCGCACTGTCGTCCTTCTGAACACGTGCTCCGCACTAGGATGGTCGCCATGGCGAAGACCGGTACGACGACCCAGGGGCTGCGCGCGGCGATCGAGCGCAGCGGCTACTACCCCGCCCTCGTGGCCGAGGCCGTGGAGGCCTCCGTCGGTGGGGAGGCGGTCGCCTCGTACCTGGTCCACCAGGAGACCACCTTCGACGCGAACGAGGTCCGCCGGCACGTCACCGTCCTGGTGCTGACCAGCACCCGCTTCATCGTCAGCCACACCGACGAGCAGAGCGCCGACGACACCTCCCCGAGCCCCTACGCCACCACCTCCACCGAGTCGGTCAAGCTTGAGCGGATCTCGTCGGTCGTGCTGAGCCGGGTCGTCGCCAACCCCGAGTCGTACACCCCGGGCACCCTGCCCCGCGAGGTCGTGCTGACCATCGGCTGGGGCGCGGTCAGCCGCATCGACCTGGAGCCCGCCGCCTGCGGCGACCCCAACTGCGAGGCCGACCACGGCTACACCGGCTCCTCCAGCGCCGACGACCTGAGCCTGCGGGTCAGCGAGGCGGGCGACGGCCCCGAGACCGTCCGCCAGGCCCTCGCCTTCGCGCAGGCGCTCTCCGAGGCGACCGCGGGCGCGGCCTCCTGATGGTCCATCCCGCCCCGTCCTACGAACCGCTCGATCCGTACGCCGCGCCCGCCCCGCGCTACGGCAGCGGCTCGCTGAGCGACCTGCTGCCCGCGGTCGCCGCCGGGCTCGGCATCACCGGCGCCCCGCGGACGGCGCTCGACCTCGCGCCCGCCGACCGGGTCTGCGTGTTCCTCGTCGACGGCATGGGCTGGGAGCTGATCCGCCGGCATCCCGACGAGGCGCCGTTCCTCACCTCCCTGATCGCCGGCTCGGCCACCGGCAGCGGCCGGCCGATCACCGCGGGCTTCCCCTCCACCACCGCGACCTCGCTCGCCTCCGTCGGCACCGGGCTGCCGCCCGGCGCGCACGGCCTGGCCGGGTACACCGTGCTGAACCCGGACACCGGCGAGCTGATGAACCAGCTGCGCTGGCAGCCGTGGACCGACCCGTACGCCTGGCAGCCGTACCCCACGGTCTTCCAGCTCGCCCAGGCCGCCGGCATCGAGACCTGCCAGGTCACCTCGCCCACCTTCCAGCACACCCCGCTGACGAAGATCGCCCTCAGCGGCGGCACCTTCCACGGGCGGCTCAGCGGCGAGGAGCGCATGGACCTCACCGCCGAGCGGCTCGCCGCGACCGACCGGGCGCTGGTCTACACGTACTACAGCGAGCTGGACTCCATGGGCCACCGGCACGGGGTCGACTCCGACGCCTGGCGCGGCCAGCTGATGATGGCCGACCGGCTCGCCCAGCGGCTCGCCGAGCAGCTCCCGCCGCGCAGCGCGCTCTACATCACCGCCGACCACGGCATGATCGACATCCCCTTCGACCCGGAGTCCCGGATCGACTTCGACGAGGACTGGGAGCTGCGCGCCGGCGTAGCCGTCCTCGCCGGCGAGGCCCGGGCCCGTCACGTCTACGCCGTGCCCGGTGCCGCAGCCGACGTGCACGCGGTGTGGAGCGAGGTGCTCGGCGAGCAGATGTGGGTGGCCTCCCGTGAAGAGGCGGTCGCCGCGGGCTGGTTCGGGCCCGTCGTGGAGGACCGGGTGCTCGGCCGCATCGGCGACGTCGTCGCCGTCGCCCGGGACGACATCGCGATCGTCGCCACCCGCTCCGAGCCGGGGGAGTCCACCATGGTCGGCCTGCACGGCTCGATGACCCCCGTGGAGCAACTGGTGCCGCTGCTCGAAGTCCGCACCTGACGCGCCTCCCTCCCCACCGCCCACCGCCCCGCCCCGAAAGGCCGCCTCCTCCTCATGCCTGAGCTCGTGTTCTTCTCCGGAACGATGGACTGCGGGAAGAGCACCCTCGCCCTGCAGATCGAGCACAACCGCTCGGCACGCGGCCTGGAGGGCCTGATCTTCACCCGCAACGACCGGGCCGGCGAGGGCGTCCTCTCCTCCCGGCTCGGCCTGGAGACCAAGGCCGTCGAGGCCGCCGACGACTTCGACTTCTACGGCTACCTCGTCACGCACCTGTCCGGCGGCGCCCGCGCCGACTACGTCATCGTCGACGAGGCCCAGTTCTTCACCCCGGACCAGATCGACCAGCTCGCGCGCATCGTCGACGACCTGCGGCTGGACGTCTTCGCCTTCGGGATCACCACAGACTTCCGCACCAAGCTCTTCCCCGGCTCCCGGCGCCTGGTGGAGATGGCCGACCGGATCGAGGTGCTCCAGGTCGAGGCCCTGTGCTGGTGCGGCGCCCGTGCCACGCACAACGCCCGTACGGTGGGCGGGGAGATGGTCGTCGAGGGCGAGCAGGTCGTCGTCGGCGACGTCAACCGCCCCGGCGCGAAGATGGGCTACGAGGTGCTCTGCCGCCGCCACCACATCCGGCGGATGACCGCGGCCGCGGCGCGCGCGGCGGCGATCTCGCCGGACGTCCTGCCGGTCGACTAGCTGCCGCCGCCCCCCGGCTGCGGCCGGGACCGGATCACGGTGAAGACGGCGCCCTCGGGGTCCGCCACGGTGGCCAGCCGGCCGTACTCGGAGTCGCGCGGCGTGCGGATGACCGTCCCGCCCAGGTCCGTCACCTGGCGGGCGGCGGCGTCGGTGTCGGCGACCTCGAAGTACGTCATCCAGTGCGCCCCGCGGTCGCGCGGCAGCGCCCGGCCGACGCCGTGGATCCCGCCGACCGGACGGCCGGCGAGGTGGAGCGTGAGGTAGTCGAAGTCGGTGGAGACGACCGCGTCGGTCTCCAGCCCGAAGACCACCGAGTAGAACTTGCCGACCAGCGAGGTCTCCCGGGTGACCAGCTCGTTCCAGACCGGCGCGCCCGGTACCCCGAAGACCTCGGTCCCGCGGTGGTGCCGGGCCTGCCACACCCCGAACACCGCGCCCATCGGGTCCGAGGCGACGGCCAGCCGCCCCGCGTCGTCCGCGTCGAGCGGGCCGACGCCCACCGTGCCGCCGCAGATCCGGATCAGCTCGGCGGTCTTGTCGGCGTCGTCCGTGGCGAAGTAGGTCGTCCAGGCGATCGGCAGGTGCCGGTCCCTGGGCAGCTCGCCGATGCCGGCCACGCTCTTCCCGTCCAGCGTGGCGCGCACGTACAGGCCCAGCGAATGGGGACCGGGGTGGAACTCCCAGCCGAACAGATGGCTGTAGAACTCCTGCGTGGCCTCGACGCTGTGAGCCAGCAGGCTGACCCAGCACGGGGTGCCGTGCGGGTGGCGGTTCCCTACCTCGGTCATCAATTCTCTCCTGGGGAGCAACGCTCGGGCTTGCAGGGGACGTGCCACAGCGATGCTCGCACCACCAGGTGTGACGTGGACCGGGGCCGCGCCGCAGGTTTCCCGCGCCGGGTGACCACAATGGGCTTATGCATCCTGTCATTACCGTAACCGAATTGGCCGCGCCGCCGAAGGGCGTCCCGGCAGGCGCCGCCCTTCTGGACGTCCGCTGGCAACTGGGCGGGCCGCCCGGCCGTCCCGCGTACGAGGCCGGTCATCTGCCCGGCGCGCACTACGTCGACCTGGACACCGAACTCGCCGGACCGCCCGGGGAGGCGGGCCGCCATCCCCTCCCGGACCTCGCGGTGTTCACCGCCGCCATGCGCCGCGCAGGCGTCGGCCCGGACCGCGACGTCGTGGTCTACGACGGCGGTCTCGGCTGGGGCGCCGCCCGCGCGTGGTGGCTGCTGCGGTGGGCCGGGCACGAGCGGGTCCGCGTCCTGGACGGCGGGCTCGCGGCGTGGACGGCGGCGGGACTGCCCCTCGAGGCGGACGTCCCCGCCGACGAGGAGGGCGACTTCACCGCGGCGCCGGGCGGGCTTCCCGTGCTCACCGCCGACGAGGCGGCGGCACTGGCCCGCCGCGGCGTCCTCCTGGACGCCCGTGCGCCGGAGCGCTACCGGGGCGACACCGAGCCCATCGACCCCGTCGCCGGTCACATCCCCGGCGCGGTCAACGCCCCGACCACGCAGAACGTCGTCCCGGACACCGGAGTCTTCCTCGCCGCCGATGAACTGGCGGCGCGCTTCGGCAAGGCCGGCGCCACGCCCGGCGCCGAGGTCGGCGTCTACTGCGGCTCGGGCGTCTCCGGCGCCCACGAGGTGCTGGCCCTGGCGGTCGCCGGCATCCCCGCGGCGCTCTACGTCGGCTCCTGGAGCGAGTGGTCCGCGGCGGGCCGCGACGTCGCGACCGGGCCGCAACCGGGCTGACAGGGCGCCGGCGGCCGGCGGCCGGCCCACACGGAGGACCGCACCGGGGCACCCCCCGAGGGGCAGCGTGCCCCGGTCAGTCCTGCTTCTTGCGCCGGCTCCCGAAGACGATCTCGTCCCAGCTCGGCACCGTCGCCCGCCGCCCAGGACGGACCCCGTCCGCCTCGGCCTGGCGGTCGGTGGACCCGACCAGCCGGTCGCGGTGGGCGCCGACCGAACGCGGCATCAGGACGTCGGCGTACGCGGAGCCCGCGCCGGCGCTCGCGGCGGGGGCCGGCGGCGCCTCCTCCTCCGCCCCGGGCGTGTCGGGACCGTCTTCCGTGACCGCTGCCGCGGCCGGCGTGTCGGGCGTGACGGTGGGCGGCCCCGCCTGGGCCGGCACCACCATGTCGCCGCGGAAGCTGGGGACCGCCTCCAGGAGGCTGGTCAGGGAGTCGCGCTCCTCCTCCGCCCGCTCCTCGGCCGTGCGTTCCGCCCGCTCGGCGCGGTCGGGCCGCTCCAGCGCACGGTCGCGCGGCAGCCGCGCGATCCGCGGCACGAAGGGGTAGCTCGGCTCCTGCGCGGCCTCCTGGGTCGTCTCCCCGATGAGCGCGCGCGCCTCGTCGTCCACGGCCTGGACGAGCCGGCGCGGCGGGTCGTACGTCCAGCTCGCGGAGTGCGGCTCACCGGCCACCCGGTAGACGAGGAGCACCTCCCAGGTGCCGTCGTCACGTCGCCAGGAGTCCCACAGGACGCTGTCCTTCTCGGCGCCGCGCAGCAGCAGCCGCTCGGCGACGGCCTCACCGAGCTGCGGACCGGTGCTCTCGCCCTGACGCCGCACCGCGGTCTTGCGGGCCCGCTCGGCCATGAAGGCGCGCTCCGCCAGCACGGGGCCCTCGAAGCGCCGGACGCGCTCCACCGGGATCCCGGCGAGCTGCGCGACCTCCTCCGCGGTGGCACCGGCTCGTATCCGCGCCTGGATGTCGCGCGGACGCAGATGGCTCTCGACCTCGATCTCGATCTGGCCCAGCCGCGCCCGGTCGTTGCGGATGGCGGCACGCAGGCGTTCGTCGATCGGAAGCGTGTACTCCGTGCTGTCGGCAGCCTTGAGCACCAGTCGTGTGCCGTCGTTGCTGACGGCCACGACACGCAGTTCGGGCACGGTTACCTCCCGGGTGGTGCCTGCCGACGTCACGTGCGTCGCTGCTCCCGATGGACGAGTGTGACCTGCCCGGGTGCAGCCTGCCACAACCTTGCTGAGTTTCCCGGCGTGTCGGGCATGTGCCGTGACTCGCCGTTATGGCACGGTTACCTATTTGCAACGCTGAGTGACCAAACGAACCACTCGGCGTCAAGCGTCTCCGGTTCGATCGACGGCACCCCGGGACGAGTGCGCCGTCTCCCCCCGGAGCCAGGATTTGTCACAGTACTCCATTTGGGCCACGTCGGTGGGGCGCCGCGCCGTCGAACTTCGCGCGCGCCAAGGGAGTTGGGGCGGGATCTTCACAAAAACCACACAAGTGGAACTATTCGCCGAGCACCCGCCGCAGGTAGTCGTTGCGGAACAGCCGCTCCGGGTCGAGCCGGTCGCGCAGGGCGGTGAACTCGGCGAAGCGCGGGTAGGCCTTGGCGAAGTAGTCCGCGTCCCGGGTGTGGATCTTCCCCCAGTGGGGGCGCCCCTGATGGGCGGTCATGATCTGCTCGACCGCCGTGAAGTACTCCTGGTACCGGCTGCCGCGGTACATGTGCACCGCGACGTACGCGGTGTCCCGGCCGGAGGCCGTCGACAGCGCGATGTCGTCCGCCGGGGCGACCCGCACCTCCACGGGGAAGCTGATCCTGAACCGCGAGGACTCGACCATGGACTTCAGTTCGCGCAGCACCTCCACCGCGGCCTCGCGCGGCACCGCGTACTCCATCTCCACGAAACGCACACGACGTGGATGGGTGAACACCTTGTACGGGACGTCGGTGTAGGCGCGGGCCGACAGGGCCCGGCTGGAGACCTGGGAGATGCCCGGGATGAGGGCGGGCGCCGCCCGGCCCACGGCGCAGGCCGCCTGGAAGACCCCGTTGGAGAGGAACTCGTCGTCGATCCAGCCGCGCACGCCCGGGACCGGGGCGGCGGGCCCCTGGCTGCGGTTGTTCCGCTTGGTGTTGCAGCCGTCGGTGTGCGGGAACCAGTAGAACTCGAAGTGCTCGTTCTCCTCGACCAGTTGGTCGAACTCGGCGACCACCCGGTCGAAGCGCATGGGCTCCTCGCGCGCGGCGAGCAGGAAGAGCGGCTCGACCGCGAAGGTGAGCGCGCTGACCACGCCGAGCGCGCCCAGCCCGATCCGGGCGGCGGCGAAGACCTCGGCGTTCTCCTCCGCAGAGCAGGTGAGCACCGAACCGTCGGCGAGCACCAGTTCCAGCGCCTTGATCTGGGCGGCTATGGAGCCCGAGTCGCGGCCCGTGCCGTGGGTTCCGGTGCTGGTCGCGCCGGCCACGGTCTGTTCCATGATGTCGCCCATGTTCGTGAGCGACAGGCCCTCGGCGGCGAGCAGCGCGTTGAGGTGCTTGAGCTGGACGCCCGCCTCCACCGTGACCGTGCCGGCCTCGCGGTCGACGCCCCGCACCGCGGTCATCCGCTCGGGCCGGATCAGGACGCCCGAGGTCGCCGCCGTCGAGGTGAAGGAGTGCCCGGTGCCGACCGCCTTGGCCGGGAGCCCGTCCGCCGCCGCCTTGCGGAGCACGGCCGCCAGTTCGTCCACCGAGGCGGGTGACTCGGTCCGCGCGGGCAGGGCCCGCACGTTGCCCGCCCAGTTACGCCATGTGGCCTTCCCGGCGGTCCTGTTCGTCGTAGCCATGCGCACGCGTCCCCTCCAGCTCAGGCGCCGGCTCCAGCCGGCGGTACCCCAGGAAGGCCGCCACCACGGCGAGCGCCGCGGCGGAGGCGGGCACCGCGAACGCGGCCCGGGCCCCCGCCGCGTCGATCACCCACCCGGACAGAGAGGCGCCGAGCGCCACACCGACCGCGAGCCCCGTGCTCGTCCACGTCATGCCCTCGGTCAGCTTCGCGCGCGGTACCAACTGCTCGACGAGCGCCATGGTGGTGACCATCGTCGGTGCGATGGAAAGGCCCGCGACGAACAGCGCCACGGCCAGGAACGGCAAGTTCCCGACCAGTAGTGGCGGGATCATACTCACGGCCATGGCCACCACGCCCAGGAGGAAGCGACGGGAGGCCGTTCCCGTCGGCTTCATCAGGCCGAAAAGCACTCCCGCGAGGCAGGAACCCGCCGCGTACACCGCCAGCACCACGCTCGCCGCGGCCTTGTGGCCCTGCTCCTCGGCGAAGGCCACGGTGTTCACGTCCACGGCACCGAAGAGCGCCCCGGTCGCGACGAAGGTCAGCACGAGCACCTGCAGCCCGCGGGAGCGCAGCGCGGAGCCGGGGGTGTGCTGTTCGCGCGGGTGGGGCGGCGGTTCGGTGGCGCGCTGCGCGCTCAGCAGCCACACCCCGGCCGCCAGGAAGAGCACGGCCAGCAGCGGCCCCGCCTCCGGGAACCAGATCGTGCACAGCCCGATCGACAGGATCGGGCCCACGATGAAGCAGACCTCGTCGACGACGGACTCGAAGGAGTAGGCGGTGTGCAGCAGCGCGGGCGACCCCCGGTGGATCATGGCCCAGCGGGCCCGCACCATGGCGCCCAGGCTCGGGGTCGTCCCCGCCGGCGCGACGCACACGAAGAGCGCCCAGTCCGGAGCCCCGGTCCGTACGCACACCAGCAGGCCCGCCACCGCCAGCACCGTCACCCCGGCCGCCGGGCGCAGCACCCTGCGCTGTCCGTACCGGTCGACCAGGCGGGAGACCTGCGGACCCAGCGCCGCCCCGGCCAGCGCCAGGGTGGCCGCGAGCCCGCCCGCGATCCCGTAGCGGCCGGTGACCTGGGACATCATCGTCACGATGCCGATGCCGAGCATGGACAGCGGCATCCGGCCGATGAAGCCCGCCGCCGAGAAACCCCTGGTCCCCGGAGTGGAGAAGATCGCGCGATAGGGACTGGGCACAGGGCGCTCCAACGGCTTCGTCGCCGGTGTTCGGGGGCTGAGATGGGGGCCGGAGTAAGGAATGTGACTGCCTCACACAGCTTACAAAGGGAGCGCAAGCGAATTTTCCCGGTTCCTCGGCCGTCACCCCCGGGTGGCAGGATCGGAACATGTCCGATCACACCGAGGCCGGCACCGCCACTCCGTACGACGCACTGCTCCTGCTGTCCTTCGGGGGGCCCGAGGGGCCCGACGACGTCGTCCCCTTCCTGGAGAACGTCACGCGCGGCCGTGGCATCCCCCGCGAGCGCCTGAAGGAGGTGGGGCAGCACTACTTCCTCTTCGGCGGGGTCAGCCCCATCAACGCGCAGAACCGCGAATTGCTGGAGGCGCTGCGCAAGGACTTCGCCGGGCACGGCCTCGACCTGCCGGTGTACTGGGGCAACCGCAACTGGTCGCCCTACCTCACCGACACGCTGCGCGAGCTGGCCGGGGACGGCCACCGCCGGATCCTGGTCCTGGCCACCAGCGCGTACGCCTCCTACTCCGGCTGCCGGCAGTACCGCGAGAACCTCGCCGACTCCCTGGCCGCCCTGGAGGCCGAAGGACACCCCGTCCCCCGTGTGGACAAGCTGCGGCACTACTTCAACCACCCCGGCTTCGTCCGGCCCATGGCCGACGCGGTGCTGACCGCCCTCGCCACGCTGCCCGAGGACGTCCGGGACGGGGCGCACCTGGCGTTCACCACCCACTCGATCCCCACCGCGGCCGCCGACACCTCGGGCCGCCCCGAGGACCACGGTGAGGGCGGCGCCTACGTCGCCGAGCACCTGGACACCGCCCGGGTGATCGCCGACGCTGTCCGCGAGGCCACCGGCACCGACCGCCCGTGGAAGCTCGTCTACCAGTCCCGCAGCGGCGCCCCCCACATCCCGTGGCTGGAGCCCGACATCTGCGACCACCTGGAGGAGCTGCACGCCTCCGGCGCCCCCGCCGCCGTCATGGTGCCGATCGGCTTCGTCTCCGACCACATGGAGGTCAAGTACGACCTCGACACCGAGGCGACCGCCAAGGCCGCGGAACTGGGCCTGCCCGTCGCCCGCGCCGCCACCGTGGGCGCGGACCCGCGCTTCGCGGCCGCCGTGCGCGAGCTGGTGCTGGAGCGCGCCGCCACCGAGCGGGGCCTGACCCCCGAGCGGTGCGCGCTGGGCGCGCTCGGGCCCAGCCACGACGTGTGCCCCGTGGGCTGCTGCCCGGCGCGCAGCCCCCGGCCCGCTGCCGCGGGCGCCGAGTGACCGACGTACCCGAACGCACGAGGAGTACCGTGAACGACCACCTCAAGGACGAACTCCTGGCCGTGGCCCTCGAGGCCGCCCGCAGGGCGGGCGAGCTGCTGCGCGACGGCCGCCCGGCCGACCTCGGCGTGGCCGCCACCAAGAGCAGTCCGATCGACGTCGTCACCGAGATGGACATCGCCGCGGAGAAGCTGATCGCCTCCTTCATCATCGAGCGCCGTCCGGACGACGGGCTCCTGGGCGAGGAGGGCGCCAGCACCCCGGGCACCAGCGGGGTCCGGTGGGTGATCGACCCGCTGGACGGCACCGTGAACTACCTGTACGGCCTGCCGTCGTGGGCGGTGAGCATCGCGGCCGAGCGGGACGGCGAGACGCTCGTCGGGGTCGTCGAGGCCCCGATGCGCGGCGAGAGCTACCGCGCGGTGCTGGGCCGGGGCGCGTGGGTGGGCGACCGGCCGGCCGCCGGGCGCCCGGCGCCGCCGATGGACCAGGCGCTGATCGGCACCGGCTTCGGCTACCTGCGGGAGCGCCGCGAGGGCCAGGCGAGGGTGCTGCGCGAGCTGGTGCCGCAGGTGCGGGACATACGCCGCGGCGGATCCGCCGCCATCGACCTGTGCGACGTGGGCTGCGGCCGCCTCAACGGCTACTACGAGCGCGGCCTGAACCCGTGGGACTACACGGCGGGCGCGCTGTTCGCCCGCGAGGCCGGTGCCCTGACCGGCGGCCGCCCGGGGGTGCCGGAGTCCACGGAGCTGACCGTGGCGGCCCCGCCGGGACTGTTCGAGCCCCTGCAGCGCCGGCTCGACGAACTCGGCGCCTGGCACGACTGAGGGCCGCTGACGCCCCTTCCCGTGACGGCAGGCCGGCCCATGGGAACCGGCGGCGGGCACGCGAACGCCCCGGCACCTGTCCAGGTGTCCGGGGCGCGGCGTTCGGCTGTGCCGCCCTGGGCGATCTCAGGCGATCTTGGGCAGCACCTGGACGCCGTGCTCAGCGGCGAGGCGGCGCAGGTCGGCCAGTTCGGCCTCCTCGACCTCGGCCAGGAACTCGTCCCCGTCCTCGCGGGCGCGCAGAAGGTCCGATTCGGTGCTGTGTATGCGCTGCAGGATTCCAGTGGTGAATGCGTCCATCAGGTGGCGCCCCCTCGTCGTCGTGGGTTGACACAGGGATATTCGGGGTCGTGCGATGTGCGGGGTCGTTCACAGGTCTTGTCCGGGGACCCCTCGGATCACACAGCGGCTACTGCCACGGGAGTTGCGGACGCCCTGGGGGCGTGATCGGGGGTGTGCAGTCGTCCTCCCCAGGCCCGCCGGAGGGGAAACCTCCGGGACGCGAAGAATTAGGCGCCAACTGCTCTTACCCCTGTTTTACGGCCTCCCGGTGCAGGATGGAGGGACGTTCAGCCTGCGCACGCGGGCTGTGCACGGCTCTTTGAGAAGTGCCTAGGGAAGGAACAGCGCCTTGCGCGTACTGGTCGTCGAGGACGAGCAACTGCTCGCCGATGCGGTAGCCACCGGACTGCGCCGTGAGGCCATGGCCGTCGACGTCGTCTACGACGGCGGCGCCGCCCTGGAGCGGATCGGGGTCAACGACTACGACGTCGTCGTCCTCGACCGCGATCTGCCGGTCGTCCACGGGGACGACGTGTGCCGCAAGCTCGTGGAGCTGGGCCTGCCGACCCGCGTCCTGATGCTGACCGCCGCGGGCGACGTCAGCGACCGCGTGGAGGGGCTGGAGCTGGGCGCGGACGACTACCTCCCCAAGCCCTTCGCCTTCACCGAGCTGACCGCCCGCGTGCGGGCCCTCGGGCGCCGTACGACCGCGCCGCTGCCGCCGGTGCTGGAGCGTTCCGGGATCAAGCTCGACCCCAACCGCCGCGAGGTGACCCGGGAGGGCCGCCAGGTCCACCTGGCCCCCAAGGAGTTCGCGGTGCTGGAGGTCCTGCTGCGCAGCGAGGGTGCCGTGGTCTCCGCGGAGCAGTTGTTGGAGAAGGCCTGGGACGAGAACACCGACCCCTTCACCAACGTCGTGCGCGTCACCGTCATGACCCTGCGCCGCAAGCTCGGGGAGCCCGCGGTGATCGTCACCGTGCCCGGCTCCGGTTACCGGATCTGATCCGCCGTGCCCGCGCCCTCGCCGACGACCCCGCCCGCGTCGCAGGCCATCCCGCCCAAGCCCACCTGGGACCCGAAGCCGGCCGCCCGCCCCATGCCGCTGCTGCGCCCCACGATCCGGATAAGGCTCACCCTCCTCTACGGCGGCATGTTCCTGATCGCCGGGGTGATACTGCTGTGGATCATCTACCTGCTGGCGGCCCAGGCCATCCGCCAGGGCACCGAGGCGCAGTTCCACGTCGAGGCAGGCCGGCTGTCGCTCACCGGGCTGTGTCCCGAGCTGCCCACCGGCCCGACCAACCCCGACGCCTTCAACAAGGCCTACGTCCACTGCCTGGCCGTGCAGCGCGAGACCGCCCTGAACGTCCTGCTGAAGCGCTCGCTGTTCGCGCTCGTCGGTCTCGCCGTGCTCGCCTTCGCCTTCGGCTACCTGCTGGCCGGCCGTGTGCTGGCGCCGCTCGGCCGGATCACCCGCACCGCGCGCGGCGTGGTGAGCTCCGACCTGACCCAGCGGATCCACCTGACCGGCCCGGACGACGAGCTCAAGGAGCTGGCGGACACCTTCGACGACATGCTGGAGCGCCTGGAGCGGTCCTTCGACGCCCAGCGGCGCTTCGTCGCCAACGCCTCCCACGAACTGAGAACGCCGCTGGCGATCACCCGCACGCTGCTGGAGGTCCAGCTCGCCGACCCCAACGCCTCCCCGGACATGGCACAGCTGGGGAAGAACCTGCTCGTCACCAACACGCGCAGCGAGCAGCTGGTGGAGGGCCTGCTGCTGCTCGCCCGCAGCGACAACGAGATCGTCGACCGCAAGCCGGTGGACCTCGCCGAGGCGGCCACCCAGGCGCTGGAGCAGACCCGCAGCGAGGCCGACGCCAAGGGCGTGGAGCTGCGTGCCGCGCTGGGCGAGGCGGTCGTCCAGGGCAACGGGGTGCTGCTGGAGCGCATCGCGCTGAACCTGGTGCAGAACGCCGTCCGGTACAACGTCGCGGACGAGGGCTGGGTGGAGGTCACCACGGGCGTCGAGGCGGGCTCCGCGGTCCTGACGGTCGTCAACACCGGTCCCGTCGTCCCCGCGTACGAGATCGACAATCTGTTCGAACCCTTCCGTCGGCTGGGCAACGAGCGCACGGGCAGTGACAAGGGCGTCGGTCTCGGGCTCTCCATCGCCAAGTCCGTCGCCCGGGCCCACGGCGGCACGATCAGCGCGGTCCCGCGCGAGGGAGGTGGCCTGGTCATGCGGGTTGTCATCCCCGTGTGACCCGTCACACGACACCCCCGGAGGCGTGTTCGCTTTGCGCTGAATTTTGCGGTCTGCGCGCCTCGGGGGCATGCTGTGAGCGATCACACATACGATTCCGGCCGCGGGTACTCTCCGTGATTGCGACCTCCGGGAAAAGACCGGAAAAATCCATGTTTCCGCAGGTCATGATCACGGGAAGTACACGTGGAGGCGCGAGCAAGGTGCGACAAGCGGGCCGTTTCCGGTCATGACCGGCAGCGGATGCGATCACCTCTTCGGGGGTGCGTTTGGGTGTCGATTGAGTAACGGCACTTGATGTAAGGCAAAATCTCCGCTTCGGGCCGGGCACAAGACCGGCCTCCCGTGCGTTACGTGCGCTGGAGACACCGCAGACACCCAGAGGGGGAGAGCGATACATGGCTACTGATTACGACACCCCACGCAAGACCGACGATGACGTCAACGAGGACAGCATCGAGGAACTCAAGGCCAGGAGGAACGACAAGTCGACCTCGACGGTCGACGTCGACGAGTTCGACCAGGCCGAGTCCCTCGAGCTGCCCGGAGCCGACCTCTCCAATGAGGAGCTGTCGGTCCGGGTGCTGCCCCGGCAGGCGGACGAGTTCACCTGCATGAGCTGCTTCCTCGTGCACCACCGCAGCCAGCTGGCGACGGAGAAGAACGGCAACCCGATCTGCCGCGACTGCGCGGCCTGACGGAGAGCCGGACCGTGGCGAGCGACGACGAGCGGGGCCATGAGGCCTCGCTCGCGGGCGCAACGGAGGGGCCGGCGGGCGATCTCGTCCCGCTCCGTCCCCCCGGCCGTGCCGCACGGGCACGGGCACGCGCCAAGGCGGCGCTGAACACCTTCGTCGACGGGCTCGTCGAGACGGCCCCGAGGGTCCCCGTCAGGGACCTGGAGACGCTTCGCCGCCAGTTCCCCGGGCTCGGGCCCGAGGAGCTGGCCGACAAGCTGGTGGGCGCCGCCACGATGGGCACCGCGACGGTCGGCGCCGGCATCGGCGCCGCCGCCATGCTGCCCACCCCGCCGGCCATGCCGGCGGAGCTGGCCTCGGAGACCCTCGGCGTCGCCCTGGTCGAGTACAAGCTCATCGCCGAGCTGCACGAGGTCTACGGGCTGCGCGCCCCGGGCACGCTGCGTCAGCGGTCGACGATGTACCTCGCCGAGTGGACCGAGCGGCGCGGGATCGACTTCTCCAAGCCGTCCACGCTGAACATCGCCCTCGGCGGCAGGATGAAGCGCGAGCTGCGCCAGCAGCTGATGAAGCGCACCATGCGCAACCTGCCGACACTGGCCCCGTTCATGGTCGGCGCGGCCGTCGGTGCCGTGATGAACCGGCGCGACACCAAGAAGCTCGCGGAGCAGATCCGCAAGGACCTGCGCGTCCGCCAGGTGCCCTGGGGCCTGCTGTCCGCCGAGGAGGAGCCCCCGCCCGCGCTCGGGCCCGGTGGCTGAGCCACCCGGCACCGGGCACCCCGTGCCGGGGCGCCCGTGTGCTCAGACGCGCACGTCCCGCAGGGCCGCGGCGAGGCGCTCGGGCGAGCGGGTCGACAGGTACAGGTAGGGCGTCGGGTCGTCCGGGTCGGTGACCTCGACCTTGAGCGCGGTCGGCACGTACGCGCGCAGCAGCATGAACGCGCGCGGATCGGCCTTGTACGACCGCCAGGCCACGGCCTCGTCCCGGTCCAGCACCGTGGCCTCGCCGAGCGCCGTCACGGGGATCTTCGCGTCCCCGGCCACCAGCGAACCGGCGACCACCCGCAGCCGCGGCGAGCCGTACGCGCTGACCAGGGCCGCTCCGGCGGCCGTACCGCCCACCAGCCCGCCGAGCAGCGCCAGGGGCCCCAAGGGCAGCAGGATCAGCGCCAGTGAGACGCCCGCGCCGACGGCGAGGCCCCACCACGAACGCGGCGCGGTCAGCCGCTCCTCATAGCTCATGACGGTCATGACACCAAGCTTGTCATGCCGTGTCCTCAGCGCCCGCCCCGGGACCGCAGCCTCGTCAGCGCGTGCGCCGCGCGCGGGGGACGCCGCAGCCCCGTGGCGACCTGCTTGGCCCAGTCGGTCGCGGCGGTCGGCAGGGCGGCGTCCAGGACGGCGGAGGACCGGGCGTCGGTGCCCACCAGGTAGCGGGGGAGCGGCCGCGGTGCCGTGAGCGCCCTCAGGACCGTGCGCGCCACCGGGCGCGGCGAGGGCAGCTCCCGCTTGATCATCTCCTCCGCGGCCTCGTACTGGTGACGGTAGGCGGAGTTGCGGCGCTGCGGGAGCCGGCTCGCGCCGCGCTGCCAGATGTCCGTGCCGTACGAGCCGGGCTCCACCAGCACGACCTTGACGCCGAACGGGGCGGCCTCCATCCGCAGCGCGTCCGTCACCGCCTCCAGGCCCTGCTTGCTGGCGCAGTACCAGCCGAGCAGCGGCATCGAGACCCGTCCGGAGATCGACGAGATGTTGACGATCCGCCCCGCGCGCCGGGCCCGCATCGTGGGCAGCACCAGGCGGGCGATGCGTGCCGGGGCCACCAGGTTGGTCTCCAGTTGCTGCCGCACCTGCTCGTCGTCGACGTCCTCGATCGCACCGGGCTGGGCGATCCCGGCGTTGTTCACCACCGCCCACGGGCCGCCGTCCGTCATCGTGGCGATCTCGGTGAACGCCCGGACGGAGGACGTGGCGTCCGTGACGTCCAGCAGCACGGTGCGCACCGACGCGCCGGTGCGCTCCACCGCCTCCCGCAGCGCCTCCGCCTTCTCCTCGCTCCGTACCGTCCCGATGACGTCGAAACCGGCGTGGGCAAGTTCCAGGGTGGTGGCGAGGCCGATCCCGCACCCGGCTCCTGTGACGACGACGGACCTGGGGGTCATGTGGTGCTCCAAGGGAGGGTGCTCCGGTGATGGGCGGGCCGCGGGGCCGCAAGGACAACGGCCGGGCGGCGGGAATGGATCCCGCAGGAGGGTAGGGTCTCCCGCGTGAGTGGAGCTACGACCGACGCCGGCCCGGACCGCCCGGGCCTGACACCGCCGAGCGACGCCGTCGCGCCCGAGCGGCATCCCGACGCCCCCGCTCCCGGTGAACCGCTGGGCGCGCACTACGACCACTGCTTCGGCTGTGGCGGGGCGCAGCCGCACGGCCTGCACCTGGAGGCCACGGCCGGTGAGGGCGTCAGCGTGACCGCGGAGTTCACGGTCCAGCCCGCCCACCAGGGCGCCCCGGGCCTGGCGCACGGCGGTGTGCTGGCCACGGCGCTCGATGAGACGCTCGGTTCGCTGGCCTGGCTGCTGCGGACCATCGCCGTGACCGGCCGCCTGGAGACCGACTTCCTGCAGCCCGTGCCGGTCGGTGCCACCCTCCACCTGCAGGCCCGCTGCACCGCCGTGGCCGGGCGCAAGATCTACTCCACCGCGGTCGGCCGCATCGGCGGCCCGGACGGCCCGGTCGCCGTCCGCGCGGACGCGCTGTTCATCGAGGTCAAGCTGGAGCACTTCACCGACAACGGCCGCCCCGAGGAGATCCGGGCCGCGATGTCCGACCCCGACCAGGTCAAGGTCGCGCGCGCCTTCGAGGTGAACCCGTGACCGGCGGCGGTCGCCCCCCGGTCGACGTCCTCATCCACCGTTTGCACGAGGACGTCCCGATTCCTTCGTACGGGCACCCGGGCGACGCCGGGGCCGACCTCGTCACCACCGAAGCGGCCGAACTGGCCCCCGGTGAGCGTGCCGTGCTGCCCACGGGGGTGTCGATCGCGCTGCCGTACGGCTACGCCGCCTTCGTGCACCCGCGCTCGGGCCTGGCCGCGAGGTGCGGAGTGGCGCTCGTGAATGCCCCGGGAACGGTTGATGCCGGGTACCGTGGGGAGATCAAGGTGATCGTGGTCAACCTGGATCCGCGCGAGAGCGTACGGTTCGCAGCAGGGGACCGGATCGCCCAACTGGTCGTCCAGCAGGTCGAGCGGGTCCGCTTCCACGAGGTGGCGGAGCTGCCCGGCTCGGAACGGGCGGCAGGGGGCTTCGGCTCCACGGGGGGTCATGCCGCGGTGGATGGCTCGCCGGTCGGTCCGTCCGGCAATGGATACGCATCGGTCATCGCTGACCGGGAAGGACAGTGACGTGTTCCGTCGTCGTCGCAAGGAGCGCGGAGACGCCCTCGACGAGCTCGAGGCCGAGGGCCCTGACGAGCTGGCCGAAGACGCCGAGGAGTCGGACGACTCCATGGAGTCCCGTCGGTACAACCTTCCGCCCGCCCCCAGGCCGGACGGCCCGTGGGACGTGAGCGAGGTCAGGGACCCGGCCGAGGGCCGGGTCGACCTGGGCGGGCTGTTCGTGCCCGGTGTGCAGGGCATGGAGCTGCGCGTCGAGGTGGCCGGGGAGTCCATCGTCGCCGCGACCGTGGTGCTCCGCGAGAGCGCCGTCCAGCTGCAGGGCTTCGCCGCCCCCAAGTCGGAGGGCATCTGGGGCGAGGTCCGCGACGAGATCGGGTCCGGCATCACCAAGCAGGGCGGCATCGTCGACGAGGTCGAGGGTCCGCTGGGCTGGGAGCTGCGCGCCCAGGTCCCGGTGCAGCTGCCCAACGGCGCCAACGGCGTCCAGGTCGTGCGCTTCGTCGGCTGCGACGGCCCGCGCTGGTTCCTGCGGGGCGTCATCTCCGGGCAGGGCGCCGTCCAGCCCGAGACCGCCGGCCTGCTGGAGCAGATCTTCCGCGACACGGTCGTCGTCCGCGGCGAGTCGCCGATGGCGCCGCGCGACCCGATCGTGCTGAAGCTGCCCAACGACGCCCAGATGGTGCCCGAGGGCATCGCCCAGGAAGAGGCCGGTCGCTTCTCCGACGGCATCGACCCGATGCGTCGTGGACCGGAGATCACCGAGGTGCACTGAACCCCGGGGCCCAGCGCCCCGGACACGCCGAACGCCCGTGGGCCGACCTGTGAGAACAGGTCGGCCCACCGGTGTTTTAGCAGGTCAACGGGGTGGACGTAAAAGGTGCCGCAAGGCGCCGTGTGGGGCCGGATGGGAACCGG
>NZ_JBHWGA010000022.1:0-2666 GCF_042733315.1 Streptomyces sp. NPDC059718 | reverse complement strand
AGCCCCCGGCGGCGAGCGTCCCCCGCGCGGCGGGGGCGGCCGCACGGCCGCCCCGGGGGGCGGCCCGGAGGGCTCCGCCGGGCCCCCCACGGGTGTTTTCGCAGGTCATCGGGGTGAACGTCAAAGGTCCGTCAAGGCGCCGTGAGGGCCCGTATGGAAGCCGTCAACGAGGTCCGCGTACGGCGGGGACGGAGGTTTCCTGGCCTGGTAAACGTCCGATCCGAAGCTAGGAGCACACGATGGCCGACCTGGCCTTCGTGGTCACCACGATCGCGGTCTTCGCGCTGGTGGCCCTCATCGCCAAGGGGGTGGCGAAGCTGTGAGCGCCGAGAACATCGTCGGACTCGTCGTCGCCGTCGCCCTGCTGGGCTACCTGATCGTGGCGCTCGTCCGACCCGAGAAGTTCTGAGTTCCGGACATGGGCCCCATCACCGCTGACGTGCTCCAGGTCACCGCCCTCATCGTGGCGCTGGCCCTGGTGTACCGCCCCTTCGGCGACTACATGGCCGCCGTCTACAGCTCCGACCGGCACCTGCGGGTGGAGCGGCTGATCTACCGCTGCTTCGGCGCCGACCCGGACGCCGAGATGCGCTGGCCCGCCTACTTGAGGGCGGTGCTGGCCTTCTCCTTCGTGGGCGTGCTGTTCCTGTACCTGTTCCTGCGGCTCCAGGACCACCTCCCGCTGTCGCTCGGCTTCGCCGCCATCACGCCCGACCAGGCGTTCAACACCGCGGCCTCGTTCGTGACCAACACGAACTGGCAGTCGTACATGGGTGAGAACGCCATGGGCCACGCCGCCCAGACCGCGGGCCTGGCCGTGCAGAACTTCGTCTCGGCGGCGGTCGGCATGGCCGTGGCCGTGGCGCTGGTCCGCGGCTTCGTCCGCTCCCGCACCGGCGAGCTCGGCAACTTCTGGACCGACATGGTCCGCGGCACCGTCCGCATCCTGCTGCCCGTGGCGTTCGTCGCCGCGATCGTGCTGGTGGGCTTCGGGGCGATCCAGAACTTCGCCGGCTGGCACGAGATCACCACCCTCGCCGGGGGCCACCAGACGCTGACCGGTGGCGCGGTGGCCTCCCAGGAGGCCATCAAGGAGCTCGGCACCAACGGCGGCGGCTTCTACAACGTCAACTCCGCCCACCCCTTCGAGAACCCGGACGCGTTCACCAACCTCTTCGAGATCTTCCTGATGCTGGTGATCCCGCTCTCGCTGACCCGCACCTTCGGGAAGCTGGTCGGCAACATCAAGCAGGGCTACGCGATCCTCGCCGCGATGGGCCTGATCTGGCTCGGCTTCGTCACGCTGATGACCTGGGTCGAGTTCGCGCACCCCGGCTCGGCGAACCAGATCGCGGGCGCCGCCATGGAGGGCAAGGAACAGCGCTTCGGCGTCGGCGCCTCGTCGCTGTTCGCGGTGAGCACCACCTTGACGTCGACCGGCGCGGTGGACTCCTTCCACTCCTCCTTCACCGGCCTCGGCGGAGGCATCACCCTGCTCGGGATGATGCTGGGCGAGATCGCGCCGGGCGGTGTCGGCTCCGGCCTCTACGGCATCCTGATCATGGCGATCATCGCGGTGTTCATCGCCGGCCTGATGGTGGGCCGCACCCCGGAGTACCTGGGCAAGAAGATCGGCACCCGGGAGATCAAGCTCGCCGCCCTCTACATCCTGGTCACCCCGACTGTCGTGCTGGTCTTCACCGCCCTGGCGATGGCGCTGCCGACCCCGCCGCACTCCATGCTCAACAGCGGGCCGCACGGCTTCTCCGAGGTCCTGTACGCCTACACCTCCGCCGGCAACAACAACGGCTCCGCCTTCGCCGGCCTGAGCGCCAACACGCAGTGGTACAACACCACGCTCGGCCTCGCGATGCTCCTCGGCCGCTTCGTGCCGATGGTCTTCGTCCTGGCCCTGGCCGGCTCGCTCGCCCGGCAGAAGCCGGTGCCCGCCACCGCGGGCACCCTGCGCACCGAGAAGCCGCTCTTCGCGAGCCTGCTCGTCGGCGCGATCCTGATCATCACCGCCCTGACCTACTTCCCCGCGCTCGCCCTCGGCCCGCTCGCGGAGGGCCTGTCATGAGCCGTACGACCACCCCCACCCCCGCAGAGGAAACCATGTCCACCGACACGCCCGTACGCGCGCCCGAGGGAGGACTGGCACCGCACGCCCCGGACGCGGGCCACGGCGCCCGCGTCTCGGGCGGGCTCTTCGACCCGGCCCAGCTGCTGCGGTCCCTCCCGGACGCCCTGCGCAAGCTCGACCCCCGGGTGATGATCAAGTCGCCCGTCATGTTCGTGGTCCTGATCGGCTCGGTGCTCACCACCGTGCTGGCGCTGCTCTCCCCGGCCGACTGGTTCGGCTGGGCGATCACCGCATGGCTCTGGCTCACCGTGATCTTCGCCAACCTCGCGGAGGCCGTCGCCGAGGGCCGCGGCAAGGCCCAGGCCGACACGCTGCGCCGGGCCAAGACCGACACCGTCGCCCGCCGTCTCATGGACGGCGCCGAGGAGCGTGTGCCGGGGACGGAGCTGCGCGTCGGCGACCTGGTGGTCTGCGAGGCGGGCGACGTGATCCCCGGTGACGGTGACGTCGTGGAGGGCGTCGCGTCGGTGGACGAGTCGGCGATCACCGGTGAGTCGGCCCCGGTCATCCGGGAGTCCGGTGG
>NZ_JBHWGA010000021.1:135179-157391 GCF_042733315.1 Streptomyces sp. NPDC059718 | reverse complement strand
GGGACATCGGATGCACGGCGCACCTTCGCGCCCGCGGCTCGCCCTGCACCCTCGTGGTGATCACACCCGGGTGACAAGACGAAAGCCGGGGGGAGTACGCGCAGTTGCACAGATGCGAAGCCGGAGGGCGGGCAGAGGGCGCCGAAGTGCCCGGTGTGGTCCCGGTTCCGGAGGAACGGCCGCTTCGTACGGCCCTGACACCCTCGTCGCGTACGCCCCCCGGACTCCCCCGGGCTCCGGCACCCGGGCGCCCGCACCCGCCGTGCGGCGGCGGCCGGGCCGCCTGATACTGCTCACGAGCGACGCTGGAGGCCGGCAATGGGGCGTTTCGACGGGAAGACCGCGGTGGTCACCGGTGGGACCAGCGGCATCGGGCTGGCCGCCGCCGAGCGACTGGCCGCGGAAGGCGCACACGTCTTCCTCACCGGCCGCCGGGAGCCGGAACTGCGCGGCGCGGTCGCGGCGATCGGCCCGGACAGGGCCACCGGTGTGCGCGGCGACGTCGCCGTCCCCGCCGACCTGGACCGGCTGTTCGCCCAGGTCGAGGCCGCCGGACGGCGCATCGACGTCCTCTTCGCCAACGCGGGCGGCGGCAGGCTGGCCCGCCTGGAGGACGTGACGGAGCAGGACTTCGACGACACCTTCGGGGCGAACGTGAAGGGCGTGCTCTTCACCGTCCAGAAGGCGCTGCCGCTCCTCAACGACGGCGCCTCGGTCATCCTCACCGGCTCGACGGCGGGCAGCGGCGGGGCCGAGGGGTTCACCGTCTACAGCGCCTCCAAGGCCGCCGTGCGCTCCTTCGCCAGGACCTGGGCCAACGAGCTCAAGGGCCGGGCCATCCGGGTGAACACCCTGAGCCCCGGACCGGTCGAGACCCCGGGGATCAACAGCCTGGCCCCCGAGCCCGAGCAGAACCGCCGCTTGCTGGACACCCTGGTCGGCACGGTGCCGCTCGGCCGCATGGGCCGGCCCGAGGAGGTCGCCGATGTGGTCGCCTTCCTCGCCTCCGACGAGAGCACCTTCGTCACCGGGGTGGAGCTCTTCGTCGACGGCGGCCAGCAGCAGGTGTGAGCCCGCTCCTCCTCCGCTCCCCCCGCTCCGCGAGGCCGCGTCTCAGGCCGTGAAGACCCAATGGTTCCGTGCCGTGCGGTCCGGATCCTCCGGTAAGGCGACGCTTGACACTCCCCGCAGGTCGACTTAGTTTCGTATCGACCACTACATAACTCGCCACCCCCACCCCCTCCTCGCGGCCTCCCGAACGGGGCACGAGGAATACCGGAGGGAGTCCCCTGCGGCGATATGTAACAGATCTTGTTACGCCGGGGGCCGTGGCGATCACTCATCGCGATTCGGAGCAACACCATGGGACAGCTTGACGGCAGGACCGCCATCGTCACGGGCGGCACCAGCGGCATCGGCCTGGCCACCGCGCGGCGGTTCGCCGCCGAGGGCGCACACGTGTTCGTCACCGGCCGCCGCAAGGACGCGCTCGACGCCGCCGTGGCGGAGATCGGACCCCGCGCCACCGGTGTCCACAGCGACGTCTCCGACCTGGCCGGTCTGGACCGGCTCTACGCCGCGGTCGCCCAGCAGGGGCGGCGCATCGACGTGCTCTTCGCCAACGCGGGCGGTGGCAGCTTCTCCACCCTGGAGCAGGTCACCGAGCAGCACTTCGACGAGATCTTCGCGACCAACGTCAAGGGCCTGCTCTTCACCGTGCAGAAGGCGCTGCCGCTGCTCAACGACGGTGCCTCGGTCATCCTCACCGGCTCCACCGCGGGCTCGGTCGGCAACGAGGCCTTCGGCGTCTACGGGGCGTCCAAGGCGGCGGTGCGCTCCTTCGCCCGGACCTGGGCAGCCGAGCTCAGGGGCCGCTCGATCCGGGTCAACTCCATCAGCCCCGGCACGATCGACACACCCGGCATCGACGGCCTCGCAGCCGACGCCGAGCAGAGGGCGCAGCTCAAGGGCTTCCTCGTGGGCCGGATCCCGCTCGGCCGGATGGGCCGGCCCGAGGAGGTGGCCGCCGCGGCACTCTTCCTCGCCTCCGACGAGAGCGCCTTCATCACCGGCATCGAGCTCTTCGTCGACGGCGGCACCAACCAGGTCTGACCGTCACCGAGGCCTCCCCGACCGCGGTGGGGAGGCCTCGGTGACAGCCGTACGCACCGGCACCACCGACACAGACGGGACACACGCGATGGACATGGGACGGACAGGGATCTGGAGCATCGAGCTGCGCACGGCCGATCCGGGAGCGATCGAGGACGCCGCAGCCGAACTCGACGCGATGGGCTGGGGTGCCTTGTGGATCCCGGGACTCGGCGGCGGCGACATCCTCGGCGACTCGGAACGCCTGCTCCGCGCCACCCGCACCGCGCGCGTCGCGGTCGGAGTGCTCAGCATCCGGCGCCACCGGGCAGCGGAGATGGCGGCGGGACACGCGCGGCTGCAGCAGCGTTACGGCCGCCGGCTCCTCCTCGGCCTCGGCGTCAGCGACGCGGCAGCCGCACGCGGCGCGGGGCATCCCTACCGGCCGCTGTCGGACATGGACGCCTACCTGGACGAGCTCGACGGAGCCCCGGCCCCCGTACCGGCCGAGGAGCGCGTCATGGCCGCGCTGGGGCCGAAGATGGTCCGGCTCGCGGGACGACGCACCGCGGGTGTGCACCCGTTCATGGTCACCCCCGAGCACTCGGCGGCGGCCAGGGAACTGCTCGGACCCGGCCCCCTCCTGGCGCCCTATCAGGCGGTCGTGCCGGAGCGCGACCCCGCCAGGGCCCGTGCCGCAGCCCGGGACTTCCTCGGGGCGTTCCTTGCCATGGACCACTACGCCCGCAGCCTGCTCCGCCAGGGCTTCACCGAGGACGACCTGGCCGGCGGCGGCAGCGACCGGCTCATCGACGCCGTCGTGGCCTGGGGCGACACCGAGGCCATCGGCGCCCGCGTCCGCGCCCAACACCAGGCCGGCGCCGATCACGTCTGCCTCCACGTCATCACCGCGGACTCCACCCTCCCGCTGGCGACGTGGCGGGAACTCGCCGCCCTCGCCCGCTGAACCAGGTGCCGGTCAGCGCCGCTGGGCGCGTGTGTCGCGGAGCACGTCGGCGATGGTCGGCCCGCTGTTGGCGCTCACGCCCGCGGACCTCCTCTTCGGCGGTGTCAGCCGGCCGCCGGCTCCGCGGGCCAGGCGCCCAGGGCGAGATCGACGACCCGGTGCAGTTCCGCACGGGTCGCGCCGCCCGCGGCCTGCACGGCGACGCCCTGGTACACCGCGATGAAGTAGCGGGCGAGATCGGCCGGATCGGCGTCTGCGGGCAGTTCCCCGTCCGCCCGAGCCTTCTCCAGCCGCAGCCGGAGCGCCGCCTCGCCGGCCGCCCGGCGGGCGGTGAGTTCCGCGCGCGCGGTCTCCGACCCGGGCGACGCCGCGAGGCCTCCCTGCACCGTGAGGCAGCCCGGAGGACAGTCGGGCCGGGTCGTGGCGTCCGCGGCGCCGTGCAGCAGCCGCTCGACGACGCGGCGCGCGTCGGGCTCGGCGAACGCCTCGCGGATGTAGCGGGCAGGGCCGTCGGCGTAGTGGTCGAGGACCCGCTTGAACAGCTCCTCCTTGTTGCCGAAGGCGCCGTACAGGCTCGGCGGGTTGATGCCCATGGCCCGGGTCAGATCGGAGATCCCGGTGCCCTCGTAGCCTTGGCGCCAGAACACCTCGAGCGCCCGGTCCAGCACCTCGTCGACGTCGAAGGCGCGCGGCCGTCCTCCCGCCATGGTGGCCTCCTGCCCGGCGATCTGTAACGACCGTTATGATACCGCGCCGGTCAGGGGCGCGGGAGGCGGGCCGGCGCGGCCCGCCCGATCCGCAGCAGCCCCGACGCGTCCATGCGGGTCTTGGCGAGGGACTCCATCCCCTGCAGGACGGCCGGCAGCAGCCGGCCGAGCTCACGCGGATCGGCCCCCGGATCCAGGTCTCCCTCCCGCTGCGCCTCCTTCACGCACACGGCGAGGAGGTCCTCGACCTCCCGGTAGGTCGTGCGGCACGTTCGACCACCTCCGGATCCCGGCCGTGCAGTTCGGAGGTGCTGTTGACCAGGAAGCCCCAGCGCTTCCCGGACCCCGTCGAGCTGCTCGGCGCGCTTGACCTAACGGTCCATGTACGCCCCCGTCCGTCGCCGGAGGGTTCGGCCGGCCCTCGGATCCACAAATTGCAAAAATCTTCAATTCGCTACATGATGATCCCGCTGTGCCGTCACGGGAAACGCGGGGCACGGCTGCGGGCCGTCCCCGGCAACCGGCCGGGGCGAGGGACGACGGGGCCGGTGTCTTCGCACGGTGACTTGGCTGGCAGGGCGAATCTGGGGCCCCGTACGCGCGTTGCTGCCCGCGCGCGGCGATCTGACGGCGATGCGGCGGCAGCCCCGTCGCGACCTGCTCGCCGGATTGACCGTGGCGGTGGTGGCCCTGCCGCTCGCGCTGGCGTTCGGAGTCTCCTCAGGGCTCGGGGCGGAGGCCGGACTGGCCACGGCTGTGGTCGCGGGGGCGGTGGCGGCCCTGTTCGGCGGATCGAACGTGCAGGTCTCCGGGCCGACCGGGGCGATGACCGTGGTGCTGGTCCCCATCGTCGCCCGGTACGGGCCCGGCGGGGTCCTGACCGTGGGCCTGATGGCCGGTGCGCTGCTCATCGGGCTGGCCCTGCTGCGCGCCGGCCGGTACATGCGCTACGTGCCGGCGCCCGTCGTGGAGGGCTTCACCCTCGGGATCGCGTGCGTGATCGGGCTGCAGCAGGTGCCGGCGGCCCTCGGGGTGCCCACGCCGGACGGCGAGAAGGCCGCGGCCGTGGCCCTGCGGGCCGTACGGGAGTTCCTGGCCCACCCCCACTGGGCGTCCCTCGCGCTTTCGGCGGCGGTGGCCGGCACCATCTTGGCGGGTGCCCGGTGGCGCCCGCGCGTGCCGTTCTCGTTGCCGGCCGTCGTCGTGGTCACGATCGCCGCCGAGGCCGCGGACCTGCCGGTGGCACGCATCGGGCACCTGCCGTACGGACTGCCCGCGCCTTCCCTGGGGTTCCTCGACCCGGGCGCGCTCCCCTCACTGCTGGCACCGGCCGTGGCGGTCGCGGCCCTGGCCGCCCTGGAGTCGCTGCTGTCGGCGACCGTCGCGGACGGGATGACGCGCGGACAGCGCCACGACCCGGACCGGGAATTGTTCGGCCAGGGCCTGGCGAACCTGGTCGTCCCGCTGTTCGGCGGGGTGCCGGCCACGGCGGCGATCGCCCGCACCGCCGTCAACGTCCGTACCGGGGCGGGCTCGCGCCTGGCCGCGCTGACCCACGCCGCCGTCCTGGCGGTGATCGTCTTCGTCGCCGCTCCGCTGGTGGGGAGCATCCCGCTGGCGGCGCTCGCAGGGGTGCTGCTCGCCACCGCGATCCGGATGGTCGAGGTCGGATCGCTGCGGGCGATGGCCCGGGCGACCCGCGCCGACGGCGCGGTCCTGCTGCTGACCGCAGCCGCGACGCTGGCCCTGGACCTGACGTACGCGGTCGTCATCGGGCTGGTGGTGGCCGGTGCCCTGGCGCTGCGCGCGGTGGCGCGGCAGGTCCGGCTGGATCGGGTGCCGCTGCACGAGGGTCCACCGGACGGGCACGGCGCCGGGGAACACGCCCTGCTCGCCGAGCACATCGTGGCCTTCCGCATCGACGGGCCCCTGTTCTTCGCCGCCGCCCACCGTTCCCTGCTCGAACTCACCGAGGTGGCCGACGTGTCGGTGGTCATCCTGCGGCTCTCCCGCGTCACCCACGTCGACGCCACCGGCGCCCTGGTCCTCAAGGACGCCATCGAGCGGCTGAACCGCCGCGGCATCACGGTGCTGGCGTCCGGCCTCCGGCCCGGACAGCGGCACGCGCTGGACGCGCTGGGCGTGCTGGACGCGCTGCGGGACGCGGACCTGGTGCACGCCACGGCCCCGGAGGCCGTCCGCGCGGCCCGCGCCCGGTTGCACCGGGCCGGTGTGCTGCGGGGGGAGGCCGCCGGATGAGTCCCGCGTCCCGCATGACCGACCTGACCGGGGCGGAGGCGCTGTGGCTGCTGGAAGGTGCCGGCAGCGGCCGCCTGGTGTACCCGCTGCGCGGCACGGTGGTCGTCCGCCCCGCCGTACACGTCCTGGAGTACGGAGCGCTCGTCGTCCGCGCACCCGTCCCGCTCACCGCGGTCACGCAGGGCGGCGACGTGACGTACCACTGCGACCGGTTCCACCGGGCCTCGGGCACCGGCTGGTCGGTCACGGCCACCGGACCGGCCCAGGACCTCGCCGACGCCCACGAGGCCGCCCACTACCGGCGCACGCTCACCGGCTGGGTCCACGGCCCGCACGACACCCTGCTGCGGATCCACCCCCTCACGCTCCAGGGGCACCGGCTCGGCGGCACCCGGTGACCGCTCGCGCCATGCTGCAGCGCCGCCATGTGCTGACCCTGCCGACGGCGCCCCTGTCCGTGACCGTGGCCCGCAGGACGGGCGAGTACGTCTACACCTCCTGGGGCGTCGGCCCGGGCGACGCGGTGCTGGGCCGGGCCCTGCTGATCCTCAGTGAACTGGTCGCGAACAGCGTCCGGCACGCCGCCGGGGTCTCCCCCAGCCTGGACGTCGTCTACGCGACGGGCGGCGGGGTGCTCGCCCTCGCCGTGTACGACCTGCATCCCCACCGGCCGGACCTGCTCCGGGCCGCCGCGACCGGAGGCGGGCTGGCCATGGTCGCCGAGGTCACCGCCGAATGCGGGGGCACCGCCGCGGTGCTCGCCGACCCCGGCACCGGCGGCAAGGGCATATGGGTCACCCTGCCGCTGCACACGGCGTGAACCCGTGGCCCCCTCACTTGGGAGCGTGCTGCCCCAGGTAGAACAGCAGGGTGATGAAGCCGGCGATGAAGTGGGTGACGAAGACGTAGACGAGGACGCGCAGCAGCACCGCCCGCTGCTTGTACTTCTCGCCGCTCGTGTCCCTACCGGAGCCGGTCCCGGCACTCACGCGGCGTCACCGGCCTTGCCGGGCGGGCCGGGCGTACGGACGGCGGAGCCTTCCTCGGTCTGCTTCAGCTCGGCCAGCAGGTCCTGCTGCCCGGTCAGCAGCTCCGTGAGGATCCTGCGGGCCGCCCGGAGCAGCTCCGCCACGTCGCCGCCCGCCAGCTCGTACACCACGGTGGAGCCGGTGCGCGTGGCGGTCACGATGCCGGAGCGGCGCAGTACGGCGAGCTGCTGGGAGAGGCTGGAGGGCTCGATCTCCATGGCGTTGAGGAGGTCCCGCACCGGCTTGGGCCCGTCCTGCAGGAGTTCCAGGACGCGGATGCGCACGGGGTGCCCGAGCATGCGGAAGAACTCCGCCTTGGCCTGGTAGAGCGGAACCTGCACCCGGACCACCCGTACCTTCTGGAGAGATTCGCCAATTGAAGAACTCTTCAATCCTAGCCCACCGTGATGCGGGGCCTGGCGCGAGGCCGGGGTGAGAGCCTGGCCTCCACGACCGCGACGCAGGAAGTGAGCATCAGTGACAGACGACGACCGCATGGGCCCGCCGCTGCTCGGCGGGGAGCGCGAGACGCTCCGGGCGTTCCTCGACTACCAGCGGGCCACGCTGGCCATGAAATGCCGGGGGCTCACGGACGAGGAACTGCGGCGGCAGTCGATGCCTCCGTCCACGCTCTCGCTGCTCGGGCTCGTCCGGCACATGGCGGAGGTGGAACGCGCCTGGTTCCGCAGGGTGTTCGAGGACAACGACGCGCCCATGGTGTGGTCCGACAGGATCGACTTCCAGGCGGCCTACGACGCGAGCGCGTCCACCCGCGCCGAGGCCTTCACGGCCTGGGAGGCCGAGGTGGCGAACTCCCGGCGGATCGAGGAGGCGGCCGGGTCCCTGGACCTGGCCGGGCACCAGCCGCGCTGGGGCGAGGACGTCTCCCTGCGGATGGTCATGGTGCACGTGCTCCTGGAGTACGGCCGTCACAACGGGCACGCGGACTTCCTCCGCGAGGGCGTCGACGGCACCGTAGGGGCCTGACCCGCCCCGCGCGCGGTCCGGGAACCGGGAGTCAGGGTGCCGACCGTCAGAAAACCGGCCGCATGTCCGCGCTGTAGAGGGTGCGGTAGTCGGGGACGACGACGCGCGTCGCGGGCGACTCGCGGCGGACCTGCGCGGTGAAGGCCCCGACGTCCGCCGACGGGTCGGGCCTCGGCTCCAGGTCCAGCGGCCGCTCGAAGTCGTCCCAGTGCACGGGCACGACGACGCCGGGGTCGCCGAGCGCCCGCAGCAACCGGGGGACGTACTGGTGCGTCGAGGCGCTGGTCGGTACGGCGACCATGGCCAGGTCCGGGCGCAGTCCCCGGGCCGCGCGCTCGCTGAAGTCACTGGCGCCCATCAGGAACGCCGAGGGCCCCTCGGCACCTGCCGTGACCTGGAAGGCGAGGGTGTCGCCCTCAGGAAGGTCGGCGATGGTCTCCGGGCGGGCCGGGGGCGGTGCGGCGTGCCTGCCGGGGGCGAAGTAGGAGTACCCCTTGTTACGGCTGTGCAGGCTCGCGACGACCTCCACCACGATGCCGTCGAAGTCCAGGACTTCCCCGCCCTTCACCACCGAGATCCGCGCCGGGTCGACGCCGAGGGCGACCAGCAGGTGGTACGTGGTCTCCGTGCCGACGACCCTGGCGCCGGTGGAGGCGGCGATGTACGGCACGTCGGCGAGGTGGTCCCAGTGCGAGTGGCTGACGAGGACGAGTTCGGGGCGGCCGACGCGCTCCCGGACCGCGGCCTCGTCGGTCCGCAGCCGGGTGGCGGGGTCGAAGGCCCCGGTGAAGAGCCCGGTGGGGAACCGTGTGACGTAAGGGTCGAAGAGCACGATCCGGCCGGAGACGTCGATGCGCCAGCCCGCGGTGCCCAGCCAGCGGAAGGTCGCCGCGCCGGCGTCCGGGGCCCCGCGCCGGGCCGCGGGTGCCGCCGCTGCCGCCGTGGGCACCGTGCCCGGCAGCAGCGGGGTGGCCGCAGAGAGCGCGGCGCCCCGCAGCATCGTGCGCCGTCCGAACCTCTTCACGTCTCGTGCGTCACTGTCGTCGCTCATGGCCTCAGGAGATCAAGGCAGGGGCGCCAGCGTCCAAGACCGGAATTCCGCATGCCTGATACGCGATCCGCTATGAGTGCAGGTCAGCGGTGGCCGGCCCGCAGGAAGTCCACGGCGATCCGGGCGGCGGCGCCGATCGCGGAGTCCACCGCGGGGCGTGCCGCGGTCAGTTCGCGGGTGCGGGCGAAGACGGCGACCGCGTAGCGCCCGCCGCCCGGGTGGCCGACGACCCCCGCCTCCAGGTGCAGACCGGGCAGCGTGCCGGTCTTGGCGGCCACCGTCACCTCGCCGGGGAAGCCGGAGACCATCCGGTGCCGGAAGACCTGCCGGCCCATCAGCTCCCTGACCCAGGCGCAGGCCTGCGGCGGGCCGGCCTCGTCACGCCAGATGAGCCCGAGGAGCCGGGTGATCTCCCGGGGTGTGCCGGCGTTGGTCCGCGTGGGGTCCAGGACGGCCAGCCGCCGCTTCCGGTCCTCCGGCAGGGCGGGCCAACGGGCCGCGAACTCGGCCTCGGTGCCGGCTCCGACGTCGGCGAGCATCGACTCCAGCACGTCCCGGGGGCCGCCCATGAGCCGGATGCCGGTGAGCCCGAGCTCCTCGGTGAGGAGCCGTACGGTGTCCAGTCCGATCCGGGCCAGCAGCAGGTCCGCCGCGGTGTTGTCGCTGACCGACATCGCGAAGTGGGCGAGATCGCGGAGCGAGAGTTCGACGTCGTCGGCGCATCCCGCCGTGCCCCAGCCGCCGAGCCGGTCGGCCGCGGTGACCCGTACGCGCTCACGGGGGTCGAGCTGGCCGGCGGCCACTTGGCGGGCGAACTCCAGCACCAGGAGGATCTTCACGACCGACGCGAGGACGACGGGCTCGTCCGCGCCGACGGCGACCTCGGCCGTGTCGCCGGCTCCCGCACCGACCGCCACGGCGTGCAGCAGCCCTTCGGCGCCCGCCGCCGCGAACACCTCCCGGATGTCCTCCTCGACCATCAACAGCCTCCTCGCGTAGGGTCCTTGATCGTGGATCTCTTGCGCCACCTGCGTATCTTCGTCGCCGTCGCGGAGGAACTGCACTTCGGCCGCGCCGCCGACCGGCTGGGCACGGCACAGCCGCCGGTCAGCCAGGCGGTGCGCGCGCTGGAGCGGGAGCTCGGCGCGGAGCTGTTCGACCGGTCGCGGCGCCGTACCGCGCTGACCTCGGCGGGGACGCTGCTGCTGGAGGAGGCGAGGGAACTCCTGACCCGTGAGGACCGCCTGCGGGCTCTGGCGCGGCGTGCCGCCGACGGGGGCCTGGGCACCCTGCGGGCGGCCGTGCCCACCGGCACCACGGCGGCGGTGGTCTCCGCGCTGCTCGCCGCGTGCACGGAGCACGCCGCGGGTCTGACGGTCGATCTGCGGGAGGCGACCACCGCGGAGCAGCTACGGCTCCTCGGTGCGGGCGGCCTCGACGTCGGCCTCGTCCACCGCCCGGTGGAGGCGGCCGGACTGCGCCTCGGCCCGGAGGTCGCCTTCGACCTGGGAGTCGTCCTCCCCCGTGCCTCGCCGGTGGCCCGCGGTCCGCAGGTGTCCCTCGCCGATCTGTCCGGCCAGGATCTCGTGGTGTTCCCGCGCGACGAGGCTCCCGGCTGGTACGACCGGCTGCTGGAGGGCTGCCGCGCGGCGGGCTTCGTCCCCGGCGGCGTCCGGCACGCCTCGAGCCCCGAGTTCCTGCTCGCCCTCGTCGCGGCGGGTGGCGGCGTCGCCTTCGACCAGGGCGCCGCGGCCCGCAGGGAGCCACGCGTGGCCTGGCGGCCGCTGTCCGGACGCCCCCTCGCCCGCCGGATCGGCGGCGCCTGGCCCGCCGGCCCCTCCGCGCACCCCGGGGCCCCGCGCTTCGCGGCGCTCGCCGCGCGCGTGCTGGCGCGGCACGGTGCGGTGGCCGACGAGCGCCGCCCAGGCCCGTCGGCCCCGCCGGACGGGCCGCCACGGCCGTGGTCGGTGGTGTTCGGCTGAGACGGCGACGTGCCCCGGGCACGGGCCGGGGTGGCCGATCACGCGGACGCCGGAGAAGCTGGGCGTACGGAAGCCCGTGAACGGACCGAGGTGATCACCGATGGCGGACGAGAGCGCGAACCATCCGGGTCTGATCGTCCCGGTCGGCCACGTCGAACCCGTCCCACGGCGCATCCGGGCGCTGGTCGGGGGCCGTACCGTTTTCGACACCCGGCGTGCCATGTACGTGTGGGAGTGGCCCGGCTATCCGCAGTACAGCATCCCGGTCAAGGACCTGACCGAGGGGGTGCTCACCGACGACGGCCGGGCCGGCCGGCTGGGCCCCGGCCCGGCACGCCGCCACTCGCTGCGCGTGGGCTCCGAGGTCCGCGAGGGCGCGGCCTGGGTCTGGGACGAGGGCGCCCCGGACCGGCTGCTGGGCACCGCGCGCTTCCGCTGGGAGGCCCTCGACGCCTGGTACGAGGAGGACGAGCAGGTCTTCGTCCACCCGCGGAGCCCCTACACCCGCGTGGACGCCCTGCGCTCCTCCAGCAGCGTCCGTGTGGAGATCGACGGCACCGTCCTCGCCGACGCGCCGCACGCGGTGACGCTGTTCGAGACCGGCCTGCCGACCCGCTACTACGTCGAGCGCGTGCACGTCGACTGGACCCGGCTGCGTCCCTCCGACACGGTCACGCGCTGCCCGTACAAGGGCACGACGAGCGGCTACTGGTCGTTCGACGGCGACGTCGCCACCCACAAGGACATCGCCTGGGCGTACGACTTCCCCACGGTCGCGTGCGCCCCCGTCGCGGGGATGGTCGCGTTCTACAACGAGCACGTGGACCTGTACGTCGACGGCGCGCCGCTCCCCCGCCCCACCGCGATGTCCCGGGCGGAGTGGGACCGGCGTCGCCTCGGAAAGCCCTGAGACGCCCGCGCCGGGCACGGCGGGCGGCGAATTAGGCTGGCCGCATGTCTCAGCAGGTCGAAGTCGTGCAATTGCTGGTGTCGCCCGCGCACCGGTACACGGGGCGGCCGTCGGAGGGACCGTCGGCGGCGCCGGACGGGGAGCTCGTGCGGAGCGCCGAGGTGCGGAGCGGGCTCGGCCTCGTGGGCGACCGCTACTACGCGCGGCCGGCCCATCGGAACGCCGCCGTCACCCTCATGGCGGCGGAGAGCCTGCCGCTGGACATCGCCCCGGAGACCGACCTGCGGCACACCCGCCGCAACGTGCTGCTCCGCGGCGTCGACATCGACGCTTACGTGGGCACGACCGTGTCCCTGGACACCGGGGCGGGGCCGGTCCTGTTCGCGGTGCGGCGCCCCGCCCGGCCCTGCGCCTGGATGGACGCCGTCATCGGTCCGGGGGCGCAGCGCGCGCTGCGCGGCAAGGGCGGGGTGCGGTGCACGCCGCTGAGCGACGGCGTGCTCACGCTGGGGCCGGCGGAGTTCCGGGTCGTGGAGGACGAGAGGGAGACCGCGTAGCGGGGGTGTGCCGGCCCCGTCACAAGGTGCCACGGGAACCGGATCACGCGGCCCGGCGTCGTTGCTGCGTGCGATCACTGAGGCGGGCGGATCACGGGCGGGCGGAACACGGGCGGGCGGATCAGGGGCGGATGGACGCGGCGGGGAACGGCCGCGGATGGCGCGGCCCGCGGCGGTGGGACGGGCTCCTGGTGGCGCTTCCGCTCCTGCTGGCGCTGCTGCTCGTGTGCCACGCCTCGGTGCCGAACGGCCCCGGCCGGTGGGGGAGCCTGCTGGAGACGTTCCTGCCGTGGCTGGGGCTCGGCGTCCCGTTGCTGCTGTGCGCGGCCCTGTTGCGGCGCTCGGGAGTCGCCCTGTGCGCGCTCCTGGTACCGCTCGCGGCCTGGCTCGCGGTCTTCGGTGATCCGCCGAGCCCGCGCGGCGGTTCCGGGTACGACCTCGTCGCGGTGCAGCACAACGTCAGTGACGAGAACGCGGATCCGGCGGGTACGGCCGGGCAACTGGTCGCGGCGGAACCGGACTTGATCGCCCTCCAGGAGCTGACGCCGTCCCTGCTGCCGGACTTCGGCGCTGTCCTGGACGCGGCGTACCCCCATCACGTGCGCTTCGGCACGGTCGGGCTGTGGTCCCGGTATCCCCTGGTGGACGGGCGCAGGATCGACATCCGGCCCGCGGACCTCGGGGAGGACTGGGACCGGGGCCTGCGGGCGACCGCCCGGATGCCGCAGGGGGACGTCGCCGTGTACGTGGCCCACCTGCCCTCGCTCCGCCTCGGCCCGTCCGGGTTCGGTTCCGGCAGGCGGGACGAGAGCGCGGCTCTCCTCGGCGCCGAGATCGCGGCCGAGCGGCTGGACCGGGTGATCCTGCTCGGAGACCTCAACGGCACGGTCGAGGACCGCGGGCTCGCCCCGCTCACCTCGCGGCTGGACGCCCCGGAGTCGGGGCTCGCGTTCAGCTGGCCGGGGCGGTTCCCGCTGGCCCGGATCGACCAGGTCCTGGCGCGGTCCGCGACGGTCTCGGACGTACGGACCCTGCCCGCGACCGGGAGCGACCACCTGCCCGTCGCGGCCCGCATCCGGTTCTGATCGCGGTCGGCCGAATCCCGTTCCCGGACATCGGGCCTGACGATCCGTCCGAGCTGGGGAGGGCATCGCCCCGCAGCCATGTCGGGGCACGGAAGAGCATCCTGACGATACGTCAGTGAATGTGGCATCGGACGCCCCGAGACTCCACCGCCCTGCTGACGCAAGATTAGCTGATGCTCGGTCACCCGGTTGGACATCTCTTCACATTTTTCTTATTCGGGCCATCACGCCGCACCTGACCTGCGCAAACGTCCCGGGCTGCGGCACGGCCCCACCCCATTCGGCCCTACCCGTCCGCCGCTCTCGGGGTGCGGAGCGGCTGCGGATGATCGCCATATAGGTCTCGAGGACGCGCTGGCAGTCGTGCCGGGGGCCACATCCCGCCTGCCCCGTCCACAAGGAGGTTCAGCTCCATGCGTGGTGCTCGCATCCTGGCGATGGCGACGATGACCGCTGCGGCGGTCGTCCTTCCGAACGCGCAGGCCTTCGCCGTGGTCGACGTCAACGTCGCCCAGAACGGACGCTCCGTCACCGTCACCGCCAATTCGGAGGTTTGCCAGGCGCCCGGCGCGATGGTGAACGCCAACGCCTTCCCGTCCGGCCTGCTGAGCAACGCCCTGTCCCTCAGCGCGGCGACCCCGGGCGGCCCCCTGACCGGCACGTTCACGATCCCCGACAACGCGCCGGCCAACACGTACACCATCACCGTCAGCTGCATGATCGGCCCGAAGTCCGACCAGGGCAGCGTCGGCACCCTCACCGTTCCGGCTACGACCAGCACGGAGGGTGACCGCGACGGCGGAACCACCACGGAGAACAACGGCACCAACACGAACAACACCACCACCAACAACACCAACAACACCAACAACGACGACGAGTACGGGGACGACTACGAGGACGACTACGGCAACTACGGCCGTGGCCACGGCCGCGACAAGTGCTCGTGGGGCGGGCAGGGCCGGGGCGGCCACGGCGGCCGGGGTGACGACCGCGGTGACGACGACAACGGCCGCGGCGGCTACGGCGACCAGGGTGGCAACGGCGACCGCGGCGGCTACGGCGACCGGGGCCGCGACCACGACCGCAAGTGCTACAAGAAGCGTCACCACGGCCACGACCGTGACAACGACCGGGACAACGACTACGGCAACGACAATGACAACGACAACAACGGCGGCGCGCCCGACACCGGCTTCGGCGGTTCGACCGGCATGAACACCGCCGAGAGCCTCACCGGCGCCTCCCTCCTCGCCGCCGCGGCGGCGGGCGGCGTGTTCCTCCTGCGCCGGCGTCGCACGCGGGGCGGCGAGGCCTGACCGTCCCGCATCCCCCGCGCACGGCACTCCGCCCCGGGCCCGCACACGGGCCCGGGGCGGGCTGCTGTCCGCCGCCGGCCGACCGTACGGTCCCGCCCCCGTCACGGCCCGGGCCCGCCCGCCCGCGGTTCACTCCACCGGGCTACGCGAACGCTCCCGCCGGACACGCTGCGTGGTGCACTGATCACGCACCGGAAGGTGAAGGAGAGACGTGGCGATGAAGGCAGCCCGGACCACCGGCCCCATATCCCCCGGACCCCGGCGCGGGCTCCACCACGCGGCGCTCGTCGCACTCTGGGCCTGCGCACTCCTGCTGACCGCCTGCACGGCCGGTCCGCCGGGGCGGAGCGCGGGGCACGGCCCCGCGGGGCCGCCGGGCACCGCCGCCGCGACCGTTCCTCCCGCACTGGCCGGCTACTACCGGCAGAGGCTCGACTGGAAACCCTGCGCGGACGAGCCGTCGTTCCAGTGCGCCACCCTGCGGGCCCCGCTGGACTACGCCCGTCCGTCGGCGGGCGACATCCGGCTGGCCGCCACCCGCAAGCAGGCCACCGGGACCGCCGCCCAGCGCATCGGGTCGCTGCTGTTCAACCCCGGCGGCCCCGGCGAACCCGCGATCACCTCGCTCTGGTCCTACGCCGGGACCTTCTCAGCGGCCGTACGGACCGCCTACGACCTGGTCGCGGTCGACCCGCGCGGGGTCGGCGACAGCACCCCGGTGCACTGCGGCACCGGTACGGCCGGCACCCCTGCGGGGGTGCGGGGCCTGCCCGGCGCTGACGCCCCGGACTTCGCCGCGGCCGACGAGGCGGCACGCGACACCGCCGCCGCGTGCGAGCGCGGCGCGGGGCGTCTGCTGTCCCACGTGGGCACGCTCGACTCGGCCCGGGACATGGAACTCGTGCGCGCCCTCCTCGACGACGAGCGGCTGCACTACCTCGGCTTCTCCTACGGCTCCTACCTCGGTGCGAGCTACGCCGACCTCTTCCCGTCCCACGTGGGCCGCATGGTGCTGGACGGCGCCGTCGACCCCACGCTCGACGGCGTCCACAGCCTCCTGGGCCAGGCCCGGGGCTACCAGATCGCCTGGGACTCCTTCGCCGCCGACTGCGCCGCCCGCCCGGCCTGCCCCGTGGGTCACTCCGCCGCCGAGGCAGGCCGCACCCTGGACGCCCTGGTCGAGGCCCTCGACCGGAGCCCGTTGCGGCAGGGCAAGGACGTCGTGGTCGACGGCGACGCCCTCATCAGCGCGGTCACCACGGCGCTCATGGCGCCCGCGTGGGAGAAGCTGCGCGCCGCGCTCGGCGAGGTGCGCTCCGGGGGCACCACCACCGTGCAGGAACTGGGCGGGGCCTTCGACGACTCCGGTTTCAGCGGTGACGCGTACGTCGCGATCAGCTGCCTCAGCGGCACCCTGGGACCACGGGCCACGCCCGCGCAGGCACGCGCGGCGTTCCCCGCGTTCGTCCGCGCCTCGCCCCGCTTCGGCACGTACTTCGCGGACCAGCTGTCGACCTGCGCCCACTGGCCGGTCCCCGCGGACCAGCCTGCCGGTGCCCTCACCGCATCCGGCGCCGCGCCGATCCTGGTCGTCGGCACCACCCGCGACCCGGCGACCCCCTACTCCGAAGCGCGGACCCTGGCCCGCCTGCTCTCCTCAGGCCGGCTCCTCACCTACGACGGCGACGGGCACACCGCCTACCTCAGGTCGGTCGGCTGCGTCGACGACGCCGTCGACGGCTACCTGACCCGGGGCCAGCTGCCGCCCGCCGGCACGGTCTGCGCCTGACGTCCCCGACAAGGGTTCGGGGGCGGCTCGGGGTGGACCCTGATGCCCCGGGGGCGGCGCGCAGGATGTGCTGGAGGCCCGCGCCATCACCCCCGCACACCAGGAGGAGCCCCATGCCCGTTCCGAGGGCGCTCGCATGAACCCCGGCGTGCTGTCCCTGGCGGCGGCCCTGCTGTCGGCGGTCTGCTATGCGACGGCGGCGGTCGCCCAGGAACGTACGGCCGCCGCCGGGCGGAAGCCGACGGGCGGCCTGTGGACCCTGGCGCTGGTGCTCCAGGCGGCCGGGGCGGGGCTGCACGCGGTCGCCCTGCGGTACGGGTCGCTGACCGTGGTCCAGGCACTGGGCGCGCTGACCCTCGTACTGGCGCTGCCGCTGCACGCGGCCCTCGGCCGGCGCCGCGTGCGGCCCCGGGAGCGGCGCGGGGCCGGGCTGACCGTCCTGGGGCTGGTCGCCCTTCTGCTGTCCACGGCGCCGCCCGGTACGGAACGGGCACTGGGTGGTGCCGAGTTGGTCCTGCCGGCCGCGATCACGGCGGCGGCAGCGCTGGCGCTGACCCGGGTCCCCTGGGGGGCCGACCGCTCCGTGGTGCGCGCGCTGCGCTTCGCGACGGCGGCGGGCGCGGCGTTCGGGATCGCCTCGTGCCTGACCCAGGGCCTGGCGGTGCACCTGGCCGCGAGCGGGCTCGGAGCGGCCGTCGCCGACCCGATGCTCCTGGCGGCGGCCGGCTGCACCGGTGTCCTGGCGATCGCGGGGATGGTGTGGTCGCAGGAGGCGTACCGGGGTGGGCTGGGCGTCGCGCTGGCAGCGGTCACGCTGGCGAACCCCCTGGTCGCGGGGTGCGTCGGTGTCCTGCTGCTCGGCGAGGGTTTCCGGGGCGGCTCGGTGGGCCTGGCGGTGGCCCTGGCGGGGGCGGTGGCGGCGGGGCGGGGCGTGGTGGTCCTGTCCCGGCCGGCGCCCCCCGCGGGCCGTACGCACCGGGTCCCCGGTCCACGGGCGGCGTCGCCCGCGGTCGCCGACTAGTCGGCGGCCAGGGAAGCGAATTCCCGGCGGGCGGTGGCCCCGTGGGTGCAGCATGTCGGCAGTCCGGTCGAGGCCGGGCCGCGCGCCTCGTCCGAGGGGGGTCCCATGTTGCTCTGCACCTGTCCTGCCGTGCTGCCGTCCCGGTGCCGCCCGTGCGCGCACACCCTTCCGCGGCTGGCCGCCTCCGCGCTGATGGTGCTCGCCGTACTCGTCTCGGCCTGCGCGGGGTTCGCCGTGCACCGGGCTGAGCGCGCGCAGGCCCTGGCCGAACGGGGCCACCGGCACCTCGTGGAGGGCACCGTGCTGACCTCGACGGGGCCGGTCTTCCATGAGCACGGCATGCGGTCGTTACCGCCGGTGAGCGCCGGCTGGGAGTACCCGCACGGCCGTTCGCACACCGGACGGGTCCCGGTGGGGCGGCCCGTCGAGGCGGGCGAGCCGGTACGGATCTGGGTGGACGACCGGGGCTCACCGGCGCGCGAACCCCGCAGTACGGCCGGAGCGCGGGGCGCGGGCCTGGTGCTGGGCGCCACGTGCTTCCTGCTGTGGTCGGCCGTGGCCTGGGGCGTGCACCATGCCGTGGGCGCCCTCGTGCTGCGCGGGCCGCTGAGGGCGTGGGAGCGGGAGTGGGCACGCGTCGAGCCGGTGTGGTCCGGCCGGGAACGCTGACCGGCGTCAGCGGAAGAGCCGCAGGACCCGCAGGCCTCTGACGTGGTCCTCGCCGGGGCCGGCCCTGAGTTCCTCCGGGGGTTTCCAGTCGGCGTGCAGGGCGGCCCAGAAGTCGGTCCACGCCTGGGTCTCCGTCGGCCCGCGCCCGACCGCGTCGGTTCCCGGACAGGTGACCACGTAACCGTCGCCGTCCTGCCGGATCGTCACCGCTGGCTCGACCATGGCCACCTCGCGTCCCGGTGCACCTGAATCACGTCAAGGGTCACCCGGTCGGCGCCGACGCGCAACAGCGCTCCGCGTGGGCCGTTCGGGGGACCCGGCAGCGGCCCGCGCGGAGCGCCGTCACCCGGCCAGGGCCACGCGGCGGAAGCCCTCGGCGAGGTAGCGCAGCCGCCTCACCACGTAGGCGAAGACCGGGCGGAAGGCCGGGACGGTGCTCCCCGGCCGGTAGGACGTGTCGCTCATCTCGGGCGACCCTTCTGGACGTGCACGGTGTGCGTCGGGGGTGGGTGTCAGTACGGGAGGGGCTTTCCGGACGGTGTCCGCAGGTCTATCGGAGGGCGCGACGGCGCCGGCTTCTTCGGTCGCTGGACGCGGATGCGGCGCATGGTCATCACTCCTTCGGAAACGCGGCCCGTGGTGGGCGGACCCTTCCAGTCCTACGCCGTGGGCACTGCTGCCCGCGTCAGGGAACGTCCCTGAAGCCACCCCTATGCCCGGCTTGTCCCTCCTCCCATGGGGTGAGTCACGCGTCAGGGTGCGTCGTGGCTGCTCAGGGGGGTCGCGGGGCGTAAACGGAGATTTCCCTCACAAGCGGCCAAACCGGTAATACAGCCAGCCGTCCGTGCGATCACCGAGGTCATCAGCGGGGAGTTCGGCATCTCACGGCACGCCGTGTCCCAGCGCCTGAGGGTCCCGCGGGAGAACGGCTTCGCCGTCGTGCGGGCGGAGGGGACCCGGAGGCTCCACGCCGTCCAGGCGGCGCCGCTGCGCGAGGTCGACGCGTGGCCGGAGCGCTTCCGCGGCTTCCGGGAGCAGCCACGAGATCAACGCCGTCCACCGCTCGACCGGCAGCCGGGCGGCCTCCGGCGAGGAGGCGCGCACGGTGCTGCCGCGCCGTACGTACGGCGCCCCGGTCGAGGACGTGTGGGACGCCCGCACTCCCCGTCGGCGTTGCCCCGCAGCTGGTACCGGCCGCCGAGCCGCAGATCGCCGGTGACCGGCAGGAACCGCGGCCGCCGCGGTCACCGGCCACGACCGGCTTCTGCGTCCCGGCACGGCCCGCGTAGCCCGTCCCCCCGGTGCGGGGTTTGCCCCGCCCGACCTCTCGGTTTAAAGTCGAAACCGGGAGAGGGCGATGCAGAAGAAGGACTTCAGTGACGGACCGTGCCCGGTCGCGCGGACCCTGGGCGTCGTCGGCGACTGGTGGTCGCTGCTGATCGTCAGGGACGCGCTCAACGGGGTGCGCCGGTTCAACGACTTCCACCGCAGCCTGGGCTGCGCCAAGAACATCCTGAGCAGCCGCCTCACCAAGCTGGTGGAGCACGGGGTGCTGCGCACGGTGCCCGCCTCGGACGGGAGTCCGTACCGGGAGTACGAACTCACCGAGGAGGGCAAGGCCCTGCGGCTCGTGCTGCTCGCCCTGCGCCAGTGGGGCGAGGCCAACCTCTTCGAGCCCGGGGAGGAGCGGACCACCGTCGTGGACCGGGCGACCGGTCGCCCGGTGGCCCCGCTGGGGATGCACGACGCCGACGGCCGGCCGCTCGGGCCCGACGACGTCGAGTTGCGGACGCCGGCGCTCTGACGACCCGCGGGGTGCCGGACCGCGACGGGGGAAACGCGGTCCGGCACCCGCACCGCACGCCTGTCCGCGATGGTGCGGTTCATGCGCACCAGGACGCGCCCGGTGCGCATGGCCCACACGCCGCGTTCAGTGAGGACGGGCCGCCGGCTCCAGGACGAAGACCGGGATCTCGCGGTCGGTCTTCTTCTGGTAGTCCGCGTAGTCGGGGAACGCCTCGACGGCCCGGTCCCACCACAGGACCTTCTCCTCGCCGGACACCTCACGCGCCGTCATGTCCTGGCGCCGGGGCCCGTCCTGGAGCTCGACCCGGGGGTCGGAGACCACGTTGTGGTACCAGACCGGGTTCTTGGGGGCGCCGCCCAGCGAGGCGACCACGGCGTACTGTCCTCCGTGCTCCACCCGCATCAGGGGGGTCTTGCGGATCTTCCCGCTCTTCGCGCCGCGGGTCGTCAGGATGACCACGGGCAGGTCCCGCATCGTGGTCCCCTCGGTGCCCCCGGAACTCTCGTACCGCTCGACCTGCTCGCGCGCCCACGTCTGCGGGCTCGGTTCGTACTCGCCCTCCAATGGCACGGGCTCCTCCTCGGTCTCGGTGGTGCTGTCGCGCCCCATCCTCCCCTGCCCGCCACCTCGTTGCGACGCACACCCCACCGCGTGCGGGCGCTCACCCGGCCACGTCGTGCAGCAACGGCCGCAGCGGGTGAGCAAGTTCGGCCGGGTGCCTGCGGTGACGTCCGGTTCGAGCGCCGCCATGCCCCGTCGAAGGCCCGGACGAACCGGGCACGCACCTTGCCGGGATCCGAGCTCACCGAAAGGAACGGGAGGCTCGTGGACGATGGCCGCCCGTACCGTCTCCGGGTGGCGCAGCGCGAGCTTGGGCAGGATCACCGCCCCGCTCCCGGCCCCCGGGACGGCCGCCACGCCGAGGCCGAGGCCGCGGAGCGGCCCGGCGGCGTCGTCGGCCTGCCCGTCGACGGACGTCGAGGTCCGTCGCGGCGGACGCCGACTGCGCGGGTTCCCCCTGCGGTCGTAGGAGACGACGGTGAACTCCTCGGCGAGCGCCTCGGCCGTCCTGGTCCACGCACCCGCGTCGCCGCCTGCCCCGGAGATGCACACGAGGGGCGGCCCCTGGCCGCGGCGCTCCCCCGGCGTGGGCCGTCCGGGTGAGGCGGCCGCGAAGAGGTCGCCGCAGCTCGGCTGCCACGCACCCTCTGGTGGCGGTATGTCACGAGAAGCGCTTTTTGCCCGGTGGTGATTTGCTGCGCATGGCGGCGGACCGGTTCTGGGAGCCCCCTCCACGGAGCCGCCGTCCCATCCCTTTCCCGTCACAGCTCAAGGAGGAGCTTGATGTCGGTCTACACCCCCCAGCAGTACGGTCAGCAGCTGCAGCAGCCGCACTGGCAGCAGTCCGGTCAGCAGCAGTCGCAGCCGTGGGCAGGCCAGCAGGGCTACGGGCAGCAGGGCATCGGCCAGCCGTTCATGGGTCTGCAGGGCTACGGGCAGCAGCACTTCGGCCAGCCCGGCATCGGGCAGGGCCAGCAGCAGCTGCCGCTGCTGGTGACCGAGCTGTCGCTGCGCTGTGCGGCCACCGCGGTCAACGCCGTGGTCGAGCAGGTGCGCATCGACCCGCAGATCATGATGGGCATCCAGGCGCAGGGCCAGATCCCCCCGCATGCCTGGAGCAGCGTGCTCACCGAGTGCGCCCGCCGCATCGCGCCGGTCGTGCACAGCGCGCTGAGCCAGATCGCCCAGGGCCAGTCCCCGTTCGGCCAGTACGGCCAGCAGTTCGGCCAGCAGTTCAGCCAGTACGGCCAGTTCCCGGGTCAGTTCCAGAACGGTCAGTTCCAGAACGGCCAGTCCCCGTACGGGCAGTCGCCGTACGGGCAGCACGTCGGTCAGATGCCGCTCGGCATCTGAGCGGTCTCCCGGTCGGCCGGGGCGGCCCCAGAGGTGGCCCCACCCGACCCGGCAGTGCGGGCGCCGCGG
>NZ_JBHWGA010000021.1:38667-135169 GCF_042733315.1 Streptomyces sp. NPDC059718 | reverse complement strand
GACCTGGTGCTGGCCCGGTGTGTGGGCGCCTTTGATGATCAGTCCGATCAGCGCGTCGTACAGGGCCGGGCGCAGGGGTGGGGGGGGGGCGCCCCGGGGGCCCGCCCCGCCGGACCGGGCCGTCCGGCCGCGGCAGCGGCGCGGTGTGGTCCAACGCAAGGTGATCGGTGAAGGCGGAAGCGTGATGAGTGAGCAGCAGGGCAACGGCGGCATGGCGAAGGGACACGGCGGCGCCAAGGGCGGCCGCAAGCCCGGTGCCGGATCGGAAGCCGGCGGGGCGAACGGACCGGTCACGGGACCGGGCGGGACGAAACAGGGCCCCGAGCACTACATGGGGATGGCGGGGACGCACGCCGGGCACCCGGGCCGCGCGGGCTGGGGCCGGTACCTGGTGGCGCCCCGGCCGGGCCCCTGGCTGACCGCGGGCGTACCGCCCGTCGAGGCCTCGGCGCTGTTCACGCTGCTCGAGGAGGATCCGGAGGTGGAGGTGGTCGCCCAGGTGCACCCCTCCCGCTCCCGCGGCCTGGAGGCGATCGCCGAACCCCACCCGGTGTGCCCCCCGGTGGCCGTGGTGACGATGCCCCACGAGCGTGCGCGGGCGCTGGCCGCCAACCCCCAGGTGGTCGTCGAGGCCGACCAGCCGCTCGCCTACGCGCCGGCCCCCGCGGGGCGGCCGGCCGCCTGGGCCGTGGACCCGGCGATGGAGGTCACCCTCCAGGAGCCGCCGCGCATCACGGTGCGCGTGACGAGTCGCGGTCAGGGCGTACCCGACGCGCAGGTGTGGGCGACGGGCACCGGCGCGACGGCGTACGCCGTCACCGGCGCCGACGGCCGGGCGCAGCTCGTCCTGCCGGCGGACACCCCGGCGACCCTCCGGTCCCTGTACGTGCGCCCGGCGGGCGACCACTGGCCGGTGCGCACCGGCCGCCCATTCCCGGACGACGACACCCTGTCCGGCGCCGAGGTGGAGGTGGTGGTCCGCTCCCTGGCGGAGACCTTCGAGGGCTTCCCGGACCGGCCGCTCACCGGCTGGGGCTGGCAGGCGATGCGCCTGCACGAGATCCCCCCGACCTACCGCGGCCACGGCGTCTCCGTGGCCCTGCTGGACTCCGGCGTCGACACCTCGCACCCGGACCTGAAGGACACCGTCCGCTCCGGCGCCGACTTCACCCCCGCCGCCGACGACGCGGGCTGGCGGACGGACGCGACCGGGCACGGCACCCGCTGCGCCGGGATCGTGGCCGCCGCCGACAACCGCACCGGGGTCACCGGCATCGCGGCGGACGCCACGGTGCACGCCCTCAAGCTGTTCCCCGGCGGCCGCGTCGCCGACCTGCTGCGCGCGGTGGACCACTGCATCTCCCACGACATCGACGTCGCGCAGATCAACGTCACCTACGACCAGCCCTCGCAGCTGGCGGCGTGGAAGCTGATGGACGCGCACGCGGCGGGCATCGCCGTCATCGCCCCGGCGGGCGACACCTCAGGTGCGCTCAGTCCGCTCGCCGCCCTGCCCACCGTGCTGGCCGCGGGCGCCCTCGCGCACACCGGCACCTACCCGCCGGACAGCCCTGCGGCCGCCACCCAGCCTCCGTGGCCCGGTCCGTACCCGGCGCCCTTCACGCCCACCGGGCCCGGCGTCGACCTCACCGCGCCCGGCACCGCGATCGTCACCACGGCGCTCGGCGCCACCTACACGGTCGCCGAGGGCACCGCCATCGCGGCGGCCCATCTCACCGGGCTGGCCGCGTTGCTGCTCGCCCACCACGAGCAGCTGCGGGCGACGCCGCACCCCCGCGGCGCCGCCCGCACGGACCAGCTGATGGCCCTGCTCCGCGGCGCCAGCCGGCCGCTGCCCGTCACCGAACCGCTGCGCGTCGGCGCCGGGCTGCCCGACGCCCCGACCGCGCTCGGTCTCGCCGCCTCGACGGCGGCGACGTTCGACGCGTCCGCCGACCCCCTGGCGACGGGCTCGCCCTCCCCCAACTGAGACGCGCCCCGCGCACCGGGCGGTGGTCCGGTCCCGTCTCCCGGACCACCGCCCGCTCACGCCCCGCCGGCGCGTGCGCATCGTTCCGCTGCTCGTCCACGCGCCGTACGTGGCGTCCGGGCGGGCTCACAGCCGCGGCAGGGCCTCCCAGCGACGGCGGGGACGGCGGAGGTCGAGCCAGAGGACGTAGCCGCGCAGATAGGTCTCCAGACCGTCGTCGAGGTAGGCGACGAAGTCACGGTGGCCGCGAATGGCGTCCTGATAGTGCGGCCGGTACCTGAGCGCGGCGTTGTCGCCCCAGCCGGGATGCGCGTCGGCGCCCCAGTCGGCCGCGATCGCCACCGCCCACTCACGGACCCGGCCCCGGTCGCGCCACCAGGCGCGGACGAGGTCGGGGGTCCAGTGCTCGTCGCCGTCCCAGCCGTATCCGCTGTACAGCTCCAGGCGGGCGGCCGCGACCAGGGCCTCCGTCTCGGCCTCGTCCACCGGCTGGCGGAAGACGAACTCGGTCCCGAAGCCACCGCCCAGGTCGTCGTCGTAGGCGATGTGGCGCGGGGCGTCGAGCCGGCCGGTCGCCATCGAGTCGGTGGCCGCGCCGTAGAAGGGGCCGGGGACGTTGCGCCAGTTGCGGTCGGCCCAGACGCCGGTGAAGACCTCCCGGTCCGGCTCCTCGGCGGCCAGCAGCCGCCGGGCCGTGGGCAGCGGATCCCAGTGGGCGTGCACGGCGTCTCCTCCCCCTCCGTCGACGGCAGCGAGTATCGCGTGTGGACGGTCAGGACACCGCGCCGGGGGTGCGGGCGACGGTCAGCGCGACGGCGCGGTCGCCGATCCGGACGACGCGGGCGACCGGGGCGTGCAGGCCCGAGGCGACCGCCAGGTCCGCGGCGTCCCGTGCCGTCACCGGGAGCGGCAGGTCGCGTGCGACGAGCGACGCGAAGGGGCCGGAGGCCCGGAAGCCGGACGCGAGGGGGAGGCTGTACCCGACACGGCCACCGGGCCGCAGGGCGCGCCGCCAGTCGGCGAGGGCCCGCCCACCGAGGAAGTGCAGGGACGACGCGCACAGGACCAGGTCGAGCGCACGGTCGGCGCAGGGCAGGGGCACGGCGTCCGCGACCCGCCAGTCGATCGCCCCGGGAGCCGCCATGCGCTCGGCGCGGGCCCGGCCCGCGGCGATCATGGCCGCGGAGACGTCCACGGCCAGCACCGCGGGGTCGGCGGACGAACGGGAGCGGGCGAGCGTCAGGGCCACCGCCCCGGTGCCGCAGGCCACGTCGGCCACCCGCCGGTCCACCGGCGTGGGGTCCGCCAGCTCGATCAGGGCCGCGGCGACGGCGTCGTGATGGTCGTCGTCATAGTCCGCGGCCAGCAGGTCGAACGCCTGGCTCATCGGCGTCCGCTGCCGTGTCGGCTCCGGCGTGGGCCCGTGCATGCGGTGGCGGTCCTCCCAGGGCGTCGCGCACGATCGCGACGACGGCCATGTCGTCCTGCAGCGGGGCGGAGACGTGGGCCAGCAGGTCCTCGGTCATCTCCCGTACGAGCTGGTCGGGGCGCCGGTCACCCCACTCCGCGACCCGGCTGATGAGCGGGTAGAACTCCCCGTCGCCGTTCCGGGCCTCGGTCACGCCGTCGGTGTAGAGCAGCAGCCGGTCGCCGGGGGCGAAGGTGAAGGTGGTGGGAGCGTAGCTGCTCCCGGTCAGCCCACCGAGGCCCAGCGGGGGCGCCGGTTCGGGGACGTCGAGGGTCGTGACGGTTCCGTCGTGGAGGAGGATCGGCGGCAGGTGGCCGCAGCTGACCACGTGCACGTACGGCTCGTCGTCGGGGATCTCGACGACAGCGGCGGTGACGAAGCGTTCCACGACGTCGGTTTCGCCCGGCTCGTCCCACGCCTGGGTCAGCTCCCAGCGGACGCTGCCCTCCAGCAACTCCATCAGCTCCGCCAAGGGCGCCTGCCGGTGCGCGGAGGCGCGGAACGCCCCGAGGACGGTCTCGGTGTCGCCGATGGAACCCAGTCCCTTGCCCCGCACGTCGCCGATGAGCAGGCGGGTGGCCCGCGCCGTGCGGGCGACGGCGTACAGGTCGCCGCCGATGCGGTCACCGTCGCCGGCGCTGCGGTACGCCGTGGCGATGGACACCGGCCCGGCTTGGCGCGGCAGCGGCCGCAGCACCACGCCCTGGGTCGCCTGGGACACCTCGCGCAGCTCGGCGAGCTCACGTCTGCGGCGCTCGCGCAGGGCGCTGATGAGGACGAGCAGCAAGGAGAGCAGCACCAGGGAACCGAGCTGGAGGAGGACGTTCTCGGTGAGGAGCGTGTGCCGCTCGGCGCCCGCGGCGACGAGCGCGAGCACCGCCGCGAGTCCCGCCAGGGCGCCGCGTACGGCTCCGGCGAACGCGGAGGCCAGCGCGACCGGGATGACCAGCACGTGGGCGAGGTGGATGTCCTTCGGGAGGAAGTGGTCGGCGACCGGCACCGCCGTGATGAGCGCGAACATCACGGCGAGGAAGACCCTGCAACCCGATCCGTTGGGATCCTGCATCGCCGAGAGACGGGACCCGAGCTCCATGCGGGTCCTCCCTTCCCGCACCCGGGGCGGGTGCGACCACGACAAGCCCTCGCTCTGCGCGACTCAACATACGGGCTTTTCGTTTTCTTCCGGACAAAATTCTCGTACGAGAATCCATCATCCGACGTCCGGAGGTGTGGGCGGGAGACCCACGGGCGCTTTCCGGGGGCTCAGGCGGCCAGCAGATCCGCCCAGCGCCCGCCGCCACGGCTGCGGGTACCGACGCCGGACCCGATGCCGAGGCTGTCGACGATGGCGGCTCCACGGCCGTGCTCGCCGGGGCCGCGGCCGGCGGCCCAGGCGCCGTGCCACGGCGCGGGCCCCCCGTCCGTGACCTCGACGCGGATGATCGCCGTGCCGTCGACCTCGCCGCGGCGCAGGCGCAGGGCGACCGGGGGCAGCGCGTGCTCCACGGCGTTGGTCACCAGTTCCGATACGACGAGGACGGCGTCGTGGACGGCCTCCTCCGGCACCGACCAGCCGGTCAGCACGGTGCGCGCGGTGCGTCGCGCGACGGCCACGGCCACGGCGCGGTGCTCCAGCTCGCACACGTACACGTCGGTACGGCCGGCCGATGACGGGGTGGCGTACCAGTGCGTCATGTCCATCACTCCCCACGCCGAAGGGCTGCTCCGCAGCGTCACCGGTATGGGGAAGGGCCCCCGGTCCGTCCCCAACGGATGCGGGGCCCCGGCACCCGCTCACATGGTGTACCCCGCCGTGACCTCCTGAACCCCACGTGTCACAGCGGTCGCGCAGCGGCTCCCGGAGGCCCGTGACCCGTCTGCGATGCTGGTCGCGTGCCGCCCCCGCAGACCACCCCCGAACCGATCACCGCGGACCCGCCCGACGTCGCCGCCGGCCCGCTGCTCACCCAGTCGTGGCTCGACCTGGCCTTCCTCCACTGGGCGGCCGACCCCGCCGACATCGCGCCGCTCCTGCCGGCCGGCACCTTCCCCGACACCCTCGACGGCTTCACCTACGTCGGCCTCGTCGCCTTCCGCATGCACCGGGTCGGCTGGTTCCGCCTCCCGGGCGTGCCCTATCTGGGCACCTTCCCCGAGACGAACGTCCGGCTGTACTCCGTGGACGCCCACGGGCGGCGCGGTGTCGTCTTCCGGTCGCTCGACGCGTCCCGGCTGATACCGGTGGCGGTCGCGCGCGCCGCGTTCCGCCTGCCGTACCTGTGGTCGCGGATGGCGATCCGCCGCGACGGCGACACCCTCACGTACAGCAGCACGCGCCGCTGGCCGGGGCCGCGCGGGGCGCACTCGCGCATCACCGTGCGCGTCGGCGAGCCCGTCGCGGAACCGACCGAACTCGAGCACTTCCTCACCGCGCGCTGGGGTCTGCACAACACCTTCTTCGAGCGGCAGCTGTACCTGCCGAACTCCCACCCCCGCTGGCCGCTCCACCGCGCCGAACTGCTCGACTGCGACGAGAGCCTGATCACGGCCGCGGGCCTCCCCGCCCCCGTGGGCCCCCCGGTCAGCGTCCTGTACTCCCCCGGCGTCCCCGTCCGCTTCGGCCGCCCCTCCCGCCCGGGCGGCATCCCCACGCCCTGAGGTCCGCGGGATCCGGGACCGCGGCTCAGTCGGGCGGGAGGAGCGTGCCCAGGGGCCCGAGGTCGAGGTTGAGGTCGGACATGGACAGGCCGTACTGCGTGCAAAGCCCTGTCATGCGGTCGTGGAGGATCATCAGGGTGGCGCCGAGGCGCTCTTCCTCCTCCTCGGTGAGGTCGCCCGCGTCGACGCGGTGGAGCGCCTGGCGTTCCATGAGCTGGCGGAGGAGTTCGACGAGGGTCAGGACGAGCTTCATCAGGTCGCGTTCGACCGTGTCGGGGTCGGTGCTGATGCGGCGCGCGGGGTGGGGGGACGGGCTGTCGCGCGGCACGGCGGGGAGCAGGCGGAAGGCGCGGGCGGCGGCGTCGGCGACCTCGCCGAGACGGTCCGGGGGGTGGTCGTCGCCGGGGGGTGCCGGGGGTGTCATGGGCCGGGCTCCGGGCCCCACGGGGAGGGGTTGCGTTCGCTGACGGAGACGATCAGGGCGCGCAGGGAGATGCGGACGAGGTCGATGTCGGCGATGGAGAGCACCACGTCGCCGGTGAGGACGACGCCGCCGCTCAGGAGGCGGTCGAGCAGGTCGACGAGGGCCACCTGACGCTCCGCCAGAGGTTCGGGGGCCCGGTCGGCGGCGGTCATGCCGGCGCGTCCGCCACGTCCGCCACGTCCGCGTCGGGGAGGGCGGCGAACGAGTACGGGGCCCAGGGGCCGGTGACGTCGACGCGCACCCCGGGCAGTCCTTCGCCGGCGGCGAGGACGCGGGTGCGGAAGGCCTCGGCCCGTTCGTCCGCGAGGAGGAAGGCGTCGTTGAGGACGTTCTCCCCCGCGTCGGCGGCGAGTTGCCCCTGCTGCACGCGGTGCCGGGCGTGCCCGGTGGCCAGTTCGCGGCCGATCGTCCCGACACGTGCGGCGGCTTCCTCCGCCGCGCGGTAGGCCTCGTCGCGGGAGTGCCGCTGGGCGCGGCGGGCGCGCAGATAGGCGCGGCCGGGGCTGAGGTCCTCGCCGGCGCCGGCGCCGGCGCCGGTACCGGCGGCGCCCGCGGACGCAGCCGCCGCCGTGGCCTCCACGTAGATCTTGACCCCCCATTCGAGGTGTCCTGCGAGCCGCTCCAGGACCTGCGTGAACGCCGCGTCGTCGTCCCGCAGCACGGCCAGGACGCGTGCGTCGTCCAGGTAGACGGTGGCCAGCCGCAGGGGCAGCACGGTGGTGTGCGCCGAGAGCGCCTCGATGACGGTGTGGTGGGCGCGGGCGACGGCCTCCAGCCAGTCCAGGTCCTCCAGGTGCCGGCGGAGGGCGTCCTCCCGGAAGTCCGCGGCGGGCACCGGGCTGACGGCCGCGGCCAGCGGACCGGACGTCACGAGCCGCACCGGTGCCCCGGCGACGCCCGTCAGCGCGTCCAGGGCGCCCTCCGGAACGCCGCCGCCGCGCAGCACGGCGTACGCGTAGCTGACCCGGTCATCCATCGTCCGTCCCGGGATCGCCGCCACGGCGGTGCGTCGCCGAGGAGGACCGCGTGCGGTGGCGGGAGGCCACGCTGCCCCGCGGCGTGTCCGTCAGCTCCCGCCCTTCCTTCAGCGCCTCGATCTCCTCGCGCAGCCGGCGGTTCTCCTGCGCGAGCGAACTCTCCCCGTGGGCACGGGAGGACAGCGACGGATCGTGCTCCCACCAGTCGATGCCCATCTCCTTGGCCTTGTCGACGGAGGCCACCAGCAGCCGCAGCTTGATGGTGAGCAGTTCGATGTCGAGCAGGTTGATCTGGATGTCGCCGGCGATGACGATGCCCTTGTCCAGGACCCGTTCGAGGATGTCCGCCAGGTTGGCCGAGGACCCCTGCCCTTGGGCGTACGGCTGGGGAGCGGCCCTCGTGGGGTACGAGCCGAGCCGGCCCGCCGGGGAATCCGTCACTGCGTCACCTCGTCTCAGGGCGCGGGCTCGCCGCGCCGGAAGGCCGCGATCTCGTCGAGGCGGTCGAGCAGTTCCTCCTCGCGGGCCTCGAAGGTCTCCTCGTCGATCCGTCCGGCGAGGAGTTCCTTCTCCAGGGCGGCGAGTTCGCGTTCGACGGGCTCGGGGTCGTAGTACTCCTGCTCGGCGGCCTCCAGTACGCGCTCGACCACCCAGCCCACCCCGCGCACCGGCGCCAGGGGGAGGGTGACGATCTGGGTGAACAGTCCCATGGGGGCCACTCCCTCTCACACGAAGCTGTACGGGGGCAGCGGTCCCAGCAGCCGGAAGTCGCACTCCTCGCCCACCTGGCTGGCGAGGCTCAGCTGGGTGGCCAGGAACATCTCCTCCTTGCTGTCGTCCACCAGGAAGGAGACGCTGAGGAAGTCCTGTCCGCCCGGCGCGGAGGCCACATCGTCCCGGACGAAGGGGCGCAGCGCCTCGACGATGCCCGCCCCGAGGGCCTGCTGGCGGGCCTGCACCTCGTTGGCGAGCAGCTCGCCCAGCATCAGCGGCATGTCGGGGGACGCGGCTCCGCCGCGGATCTCCTCGTTCAGCCGGCGTGCCTCGTCGCTCTCCTCCAGGATCCGGCGCAGCAGGGAGTCCTCGTCCCACGAGACCTTCAGGTGGTACTCGGCGCAGCCCTGCAGGTTCTTCAGCTGCTCCCGGTACTCCACCGCCCGGTCCTCCAGTACGGCCTTCACGGCCTCCTCGTCGGGTGCCGTGAAGCCGAAGCGCAGCGGCAGCACAGCACCGTCGGCCATCAGCCGTTCCTGGACCTCCTGATGGGCGAGCACGTCCCTGCGCCGGGGACGCAGGTCCTCGGGGGCCTCACTCACGACCGCGGAGAGCTCGGCATTCGTCACCGTGCGCAACTCCTGGTCCGATCCGCCGACGGCCGTGAGGCCGTCCAGGCGCAACGGGTGGTCCTTCGCGGTGATGGAGTAGACGTAGACGGCCATGGTCATTCCCTCTCCCGCCGGGAAGCCCGCCCGGTGCTCCTGCGCCGCGGCTGCCGGGGCTCCTCCTCGTACTCCGCTTCCTCCTCTTCGGGCTCTTCCTCGTACTCGTCCTCCTCGTCCTCGTCGCCGCCCTTCAGGGCGCCGGTCACGGCTTCCACGGCACCGGAGAGCGCGCCCTTCGACTTGCCCTTCGCGCCGCTCTCGGTGATCTCGCCGACGAGGTCCGTGAGCTGGGTGGGCTGTTTCCGGCCGGACTCCAGGTCGAGGCGGTTGCAGGCTTCGGCGAAGCGCAGATAGGTGTCGACGCTGGCCACGACGATGCGGGCGTCGATCTTCAGGATCTCGATGCCCACCAGGGACACACGGACGAACACGTCGATGACGAGTCCTCGGTCCAGGATGAGCTCCAGGACGTCGTACAGGCTTCCCGTCCCGCCGCCCCGGGAGATACTGCCGCCACCTTGCGGCACCACGGTCATGGCGCCTCCCTTCAGCACCTCGTCGTCTCAGAAGCGCCGGTCGATCTGCCCCCGCGTGTAACGGCGGGTGCGTTCGTACGCCACCAGGTCTCCCTCCTCGTCGAGTTTCACGTGGTAAGTGGCCATCACGCTGGTGGTCTCGGGCACGCGCTCCAACTCCAGCACCTCGACGTCCGCTTCCCAGCCCTCGTCGACGGGTTTGACCGCCGAGACCGACTCCGGCCTGCGGCCCAGGAGTTCGAAGAGCTGCTCGGCCGCGGAACGCATGGCCCAGGCGGCCGATCGCTTGCGCGGCCGCTGGGCACCTTCGCCGTCCCGGCCGCGCCCGGTGCCCTTGCTCCGGGCGTTCCTGTCGCTTGCGGCCATCCCGTTCTCCGGTTCCGGAGGAGCGCCACCCCCACTAAGAAACGTACTATTTCAGCATATACACCCCCACCCCTGTGTGCGGCGACGGGTCGCTTTCCGAAGGGAACGACTGATGAAGGACACGACCAAGATCGCTCTTGCCGCCGCTGTTGCCGGTGGCTACGTGCTCGGTCGCGCCAAGAAGGGGCGGCTCGCCTTCGCGATGGCGACGTTTATCGCAGGTCGCCGTGCCGGACTCGATCCGCAACAACTGGTCACCGAGGGTATTCGCAAGCTCCAGGACATCCCCCAGATCGCCGACCTCAACGAGCAATTGCGCGGCGAGCTGATGGACGCCGGCCGCAAGGCCCTCACGTCGGCGGCGGACCGCAAGCTGGCCGACCTGGCGGGCGTGTTGCACGACCGCACCGCCAAGATCGGCGCCAAGAAGGCAGGCGGCGAGGAAGAGGAGACGGAAGAGGAATACGAACCGGAAGAGGGGGAAGAAGAGGAGGCCGCGGAGAGGCCCCGCCCCAAGCGCCGTCGTCCCTCCCGGAGGCGAGAGGAGCCTGAGGACGAGGAGCCTGAGGACGAGGAGCCCGAGGGAGAGGAGCCCGAGGACGAGGAACCCGAGGAAGAGGAGCCCGAGGAAGAGGAGGAAAAGGAGGACGAAGGCGAGGAGGAACCGCCCAGGCGCCGCGCCGCGAAGCGCCGGCAGCCACGGCCGGAACGCAAACCGGAGCGCAGGCCGACGGCCAAGAAGGCACCCGCCAAGAAGGCACAGCCCGCGAAGAAGTCCGCCGCCGCCAAGAAGACCGCGGCACCGGCCAAGCGCACGGCGAAGAAGACTTCCGCGCCCGCCAGGAAGACCACGGCGCGCAAGGCCCCGGCGAAGAAGACGGCGGCCAAGAAGACGTCCACACGGCGGAGGTAGCCCGATGGCCAGGACGGCACAGGACACCGGTAACGGCCAGGCCTCCGGCCTGGATCAGCTGCGCGACGAACTCGCCAACTTCCTCGGCGCCCAGGTGGGGAACCTGGCCGACAAGGCGGGGGACAAAGTCGCCGACCTCACCGGCCAGTTGCAGGACGTGGCCGACAACGGCGGCGTCCTGCCCAAAGCGGGCCTGCGCATCCTCCAGGGCGACTCTCCCCTCAAGGCCATCGGCGGCGGGATGCTCGACAGGGCCAAACAGGCGTTCGGCGGCGGCAGCGGCGGGGACGGGGGCGGGGGCGGGATCCTGGACAAGGCGAAACAGCTCTTGGGCGGCAAGGGCAAGGGCCGCAAGTCCGGTACGCAGAAGGTGACGAACATCGTCGAGGTCCTGGACGTCGGGGTCCCCCTCCGATTCGCCTACGACCACTGGACCCAGTTCGAGAAGTTCAGCGCCTTCACCAAGGGCGTCCGCAGCGTCTCCAAGGGCGACGACACGTCGAGCGACTGGAAGGTCAAGGTCGGCCCGTCGACCCGCGGCTGGAAGGCGACCGTCGTGGAGCAGGTCCCCGACGAGCACATCATCTGGCACTCCGACGGCGCCAAGGGCACCACGCGCGGCAGCGTCAGCTTCCACGAGCTCGCGCCGTCCCTGACCCGCATCGTCCTCGTCGTCGAGTACTACCCCTCCGGCCTGTTCGAGAAGACCGGCAACATCTGGCGAGCGCAAGGCCGCCGTCTGCGGCTCGACTTCAAGCACTTCCAGCGGTACGTCTCACTCACCAACGAGGAACCAGAGGGCTGGCGCGGCGAGATCCGCGACGGCGAGGTCGTCCGCACGCACGAGGAGGCCCTGGAGGCGGAGGAAGCCGAGGAGGGCGAAGAGGAGTACCCCGAGGACGAGGAAGAGGAAGAGCCTGAGGACGAGGGCTACCCCGAGGACGAGGACGAAGAAGAGGAAGAAGAAGAGGAGGGAGACGAGGAGGGAGACGAGCAGGACGAAGAGGAGGACGAAGAGTACGCCGAGGACGAAGAAGAACCGGAGGATGAGGACGAACCGGAGGACGAGGACGAGGAGTACGACGAAGAGGACGAGGAAGAGTACGAGGGCGCGCGCCGCTGACGCCCCGTCACTCCTTGCCCGCGCACATGCCCCGGCGGGCCGTGGTCGGCACGGCCCGCCGCGCGTCGTGTCACCGCTCCAAGCGGCGGATCTCCAGGGTGTTGTCCACACGCGTCGTGGGCCGTCCGTCGGGGTCGTTCTGGACGCGCTCGTGCTCGTCGGTCAGCAGCACCTCCCACTCCTCCTCGGCGAGCTCGAGGCTCCGCAGGACCTCCTCCGGCGTCGGGAAGTGCACCTCAGGGTGCGGCTCGGTCTGCCAGGCCGGGAACCCGGAGTGCCCGACGACGAGCAGCACGCCGCCGGGTGCCACGGCCGCCGCCGCGGCGCGCAGGATGCGCTCGCGGGGCATGTCGTTCGGCGAGTGCAGGAACTGCGCGGAGACCAGGTCGTAGGTTCCCCCGGGGAACGTCTCGGACAGGTCGTGCCGCTGCCAGTCGACGACGCCGTCCGGGATGCCCTCGGCCGTCGCGTGGGCGGCGGCACGCTCCAGGGCGACGCGGGAGATGTCGACGGCGGTGACCCGCCACCCCTGCCGGGCCAGCCAGACCGCGTCGGCGCCCTCGCCGCAGCCCAGGTCGAGCGCCGTACCGGGCTTCAGGCGCCCGACCTCGCGGACCAGGACCTCGTTGGCCTTTCCGCTCCAGACGCGGTCGCTCCCGGCGTACCGGGCGTCCCAGAACTCCGCCTCGGATGCGGCGCCGGTCGTGCTGGTGGTGCCGTCGGTCATGGATGTCGTCTCCTCCGTGCCGTGGATGTGGACCTGCCCCGACCTTGCGGCCCCGCGCGCTCGCCGGGCAAGCCTTCTTGCCGGTTCGGCAACTCGTCCGCAGGCCGTCCTCTGCCCCGGCGGCAGGCCGGCACCTATGTTTGGTGTCATGGACACCGCGTCGAATGACGACCACCCCCTGCGCCGCCTGACGCTCGACCAGCTCCGGCGCCGGACGAGCATGAAGTGGCGCACCCATCCGGAGGACGTGCTGCCCCTGTGGGTGGCGGAGATGGACGTGCCGCTGGCCGGGCCCGTGGCCCGCGCGCTCACGGAGGCGATCGCGGTCGGCGACACGGGGTATCCGGCGGGCACCGCGTACGCGGAGGCGCTGGCGGACTTCGCCCGTGAGCGGTGGGGCTGGGACGGTCTGGCCGTGGAGCGCGCCTCCATCGTGCCCGACGTGATGCTGGGTGTCGTCGAGATGCTGAAGCTCGTCACGGATCCCGGGGACCCGGTGATCGTCAACTGTCCGGTGTACCCGCCGTTCTACCAGTTCGTGACGCACATGGACCGGCGCGTGGTGCAGACCCCGTTCGGCTCCGGCCTGCGGCTGGATCTCGCGGCGCTGGAGGAGGCCTTCGCCCGGTGCACGGCCGGCGGCGGACGGGCCGCCTACCTGCTGTGCAGCCCGCACAATCCGACCGGCACGGTGCACACCGCCGAGGAGCTGTCCGCGGTGGCGGCGCTGGCCGGGTCGTACGGGGTGCGGGTCGTGGTGGACGAGATCCACGCACCTCTGGTGACCGCCGAGGCGGCTTTCGTGCCGTACCTGAGCGTGCCCGGCGGCGAGAGCGGCCTGTCGCTGATGTCCGCTTCGAAGGCGTGGAACCTGGCCGGTCTGAAGGCGGCCCTCGCCCTGGCCGGGCCCGCCGCGGCGGACGACCTGGCGCGCATGCCGGAGGAGGTGAGTCACGGGCCGAGCCACCTGGGCGTCATCGCCCACACGGCGGCGCTGCGCGACGGCGGCCCGTGGCTCGACGCCGTGCTGGACGACCTCGCGCACAACCGGCGGCTGCTCGCGGAGCTGCTGGCCGAGCACCTGCCGTCGGTCGGCTACCGGCCGGCCCCGGGCACCTACCTGGCCTGGCTGGACTGCCGGGAGCTGGGCCTGGGCGACGACCCGGCCGCCGCCTTCCTCGCCCGCGGGCGGGTCGCCCTCAGCGCGGGGCCGGACTTCGGCACGGGCGGCGACGGGCACGTACGGCTGAACCTCGCGACGACGCCCGAGGTGCTCACGGAGGCGGTGCGCCGGATGGCGAAGGCGCTCGGCTGACGGCCGCCGCGGCCGAGGCCTGAAACGTCCCTCGCCGGGTAGCCGCCCCGACAGACCGAGGCAGGCATCGGACGAGGCCGCCGTGACGCCGGACGGCGCGGTCCGGCACCGCGCGGTGCCCGGGCGCTCCCGGCGGCCCCAGGGAGGCGAGGAACGTGACGGACGACTCCACGCCCGGGAGCGGCGGCGGCCTGCGCGTCGTCGTCGTAGGGGCGACCGGAAACGTCGGGACGAGCCTGGTGCGGGCGCTCGGCGAGGACCCGGCGGTGGCCGGGATCGTGGGCATCGCCCGCAGGATCCCCGAGGACTGGCAGCCCGCCCGTACCTCGTGGGTGCACGCCGACCTGGGCGACGACAGAACGCGCCTGGTGGAGCACTTCCGCGGTGCCGACGCCGTCGTGCACCTGGCCTGGCTGCTGCAGCCCACCCACGACCCCGCGATCACGTGGCGCACCAACGTCCTGGGCAGCATCCGCGTCTTCGAGGCGGCCGCGGCGGCCGGTGTGCCGGCCCTGGTGCACGCCTCGTCGGTGGCGGCGTACTCGCCCGGCCCGAAGCGGTACCCGGTCGACGAGTCATGGCCCACGCACGGCTGGCCGGGGGCCGCGTATTCCCGGGAGAAGGCGTACGTCGAGCGCTACCTCGACACCTTCGAGCGGGAGAACCCGCGCCTGCGCGTGGTGCGGATGCGACCGGGCTTCATCTTCAAACGGGAGTCCGCCGCTCAGCAACGCAGGCTGTTCGCCGGGCCGTTCCTGCCGAACCGGCTCGTACGGCCCCGCCTGGTGCCGGTCGTCCCGGACCTGCGCGGTCTGCGCTTCCAGGCGCTGCACTCCGACGACGCGGCCGAGGCCTACCGGGCGGCGCTGCACCGTCCCGTGCGGGGCGCCTTCAACCTGGCGGCCGATCCGCCGCTGGACGCGGGTGAACTCGCCACGCTGCTCGGGGCGCAGGTCGTCCGCATGCCGCGGGGCGCGGTGCGGGCGGCGCTGGCCGGGGCGTGGCGGCTGCACCTGGTGCCGTCGTCGCCCGGCCTGTTCGACGCGGTCGTCAGACTGCCGCTGATGAACACCGCGCGGGCCCGCCGCGAGCTGGGCTGGGAGCCCCGCCACACCGCCACGCAGGCGATCGAGGAGTTCCTCGCGGGTCTGCGCGAGGGCGCGGGCGACACCTCCACCGCCCCGCTGGCACCGGGCGGGGCCGGCAGCCGGCTCCATGAGGTCGCGACCGGCGTCGGCTCACGGCCGTGACGGTCCGTGGCCGTGACGGCGTAGCGGCCGGACGGCGTCCCGTCATCGCCCTTCGTCGGCGTGGAGCCGCTCGGTGTCCTGCGGTTCGGCCTTGGGCAATGTCTCGTCCGGACCGTCGTCCGGGCCTCCGTCCGGCCGCGCCCGCGCCCGTTCGAGCTCGGCGTTGAACTCCAGGCCGAGGAGGACGGCGATGTTCGAGATCCACAGCCAGACGAGGAAGACGATGATCGCCGCCAGGCTGCCGTAGAGCCGGTTGTAGTTGCTGAAGTTGGACACGTAGAGGCTGAAGAGCATCGAGGCGAGGGCCCAGATGACCACGGCCAGGATGCTGCCGGGGCTCACCCACCGGAAGCCGCCGTGCTTCACGTTGGGCGCCGCCCAGTACAGCAGCGCGAGGACCAGGCTGAACAGCAGGAGCATCACGGGCCATTTGGCGATCCCCCACACGCCGAGCGCGGCGTCGCCGACCCCCAGCACCTGACCCGTCCTGCGGGCCAGGACTCCGGTGAGGACCACGCCGAGCGCGATGAGCGCCGTCACCACCAACAGCACCACGGGAATGACGAATCGGGCGGCCAGGGTCTTCCACACGGGCCTGCCCTCGTCGATGTCGTAGAGGGCGTTGGCGGCCCGCATGAAGGTCGCCACGTAGCCGGAGGACGACCACACGGCGACCACGATGCCGATCGCGAGGGCGAGTCCCCCGCGGCCGACGCCGTGCTGCAACTGCCCGAGCACGCCGGTCAGCGTGTCGCGCACCGGTCCGGGCGCGAGCCCGCTCGCGTTGACGATCAGGGGTTTGACGCTGGGGCCGCCCAGCAGGCCGACGACCGAGACCATGACGAGGAGGGCCGGGAAGACCGACAGGACGGCGTAGTAGGTCAGCGCCGCGGCCCAGTCGGTCAGGTGGTCCGCCCAGAACTCCTTGACCGTGCGCCGGAGCACCACGCGCCAGGACTCCTGGGGGAGCTCGGTCGGCTTGCTGACGCCGGTCTGCGGGTGGCGAGCCATGCGCGATCACTCTCCTCAGGGCACACGTCCCCCACAGGAAACAGGGCAAACCGCCTCACAAGGGATGAACGACGCACCGGCCCTCAGTGCTGGAGCGCGACCTTCGCCGCCACGATGACCAGGCCCAGCACCAGGTTCACGATCCCCACCGACACCACCGCCCAGCGGGAGGCTCCCACCCGGATGACGGCCGCGCTGGCCCACACGACCTGCTGGACGACGGCGATGGTCAGGGCCAGCCAGGCCGCGCCCTCCAGCCCGAGCCCCAGCAGGGGGCTCACCGCCACCGCCGTCGCCGGCAGCAGCGCGGCCTGCACGATCGGCCACTCGCGGACGCACACCTGGCGGATCTCGTGCCAGGTGATCCTCCCCCCGCGCAACCGGTCGCCGACGAAGCCCGCGTAGACGTGGGCGGCCCAGAACACCAGGCCCGTGCAGATCAGCAGCAGCACCAGTTCCAGCCGCGGGTACGGCCCCGCCGAGCCGGCCCCGGCCACCACCGAGGCGGCCAGCAGCGATCCGTAGACGGCGCCCGTGTAGTTGGCGCGTCCCGTGCCGGGAGCCTCCCGGCCGGCGAGGTCCCGCGGGGCGGAGCCGGCTGTCACCCCTTCAGGATCACCGAGGCGACCCGACCCCGCACGGCCGTGCCCGGCAGGGCACGCCCGGAACGTGACGTCCGAATCCCGCCAGCGTCCCGCTCCCGCGATGCCGCACAGTGGAGGGGTGACGAACGACGCGACCGGCGAGGACAGCAGGTACGAGGCGGTGTGCAGCCGCGACGCGCGCTTCGACGGCGAGTTCTTCTTCGCGGTGGCGACGACGGGGATCTACTGCCGCCCCAGTTGCCCGGCGGTCACGCCCAAGCGGCGCAACGTCCGCTTCTTCCGAACGGCGGCGGCCGCCCAGGGGGGCGGTTTCCGGGCCTGCCGGAGGTGCCGTCCGGACGCGGTGCCGGGGTCCGCGGCGTGGAACGCGCGGGCCGATGTGGTGGGCCGTGCGATGCGGCTGATCGGCGACGGCGTCGTCGACCGGGAAGGCGTCGCCGGGCTGGCCGCACGGCTCGGCTACAGCGCCCGGCAGGTGCAACGGCAGCTCAACGCCGAGGTGGGGGCGGGTCCGATCGCCCTCGCGCGTGCGCAGCGGGCGCACACCGCCCGGATCCTGCTGCAGACCACGGACATGCAGGCCGCGGAGATCGCCTTCGCGGCCGGCTTCGCGAGCGTACGGCAGTTCAACGACACCGTCCGCGAGGTGTACGCGCTCACGCCGACCGCACTGCGGCGGGCGCGCCCCGCCCGGCACGCGGCCGCCGACGCCGCCGCCGGGGTGCCGCTGCGGCTGGCGTACCGGGGGCCGTACGACACCGGGCAGGTCTTCGACTACCTGGCGGCCCGCGCGATCACCGGCGTCGAGGAGATCACGGGGACCCGCGGCCGGCGTGTCTACCGGCGCACCCTCCGCCTGCCGCACGGGCCCGCGGTCGCCGAGGTCGAGGAGGCGGCGCCCGGCAGGGGCGGTGACTGGCTCGAGTCCCGGCTGCACATGACCGGGCTCCGCGACCTGACCACCGGGACGCAGCGGGTGCGGCGCCTGTTCGACCTGGACGCCGATCCGTACGCGGTCGTGGAACGACTGTCCGCGGACCCGTCGCTGGGGGCCCTGGCCCGCGCCCGCCCCGGGCTGCGCGCTCCAGGGGCGGCGGACCCGCACGAACTGGCGGTGCGGGCGGTGCTCGGGCAGCAGGTCTCCGTGGCGGCGGGACGCCGGCTCGGCGCGGCCCTGGTCGCCGCCCACGGCGAGCCGCTGGCGGCGCCGAGCGGCGGCCTGACGCATTTGTTCCCCGACGCGGACGCCCTCGCCGGGGCGTCGCTGGAGGCGGTCGGCATGCCGGAGGCCCGGCGGGAGACGCTGCGCGGCCTGGCCCGCGCCCTCGCCGTCGGCGAGGTCGTCCTCGACCCGGGCGCGGACCGGGACGGCGCGGAGAAGGACCTGCTCGCGCTGCGCGGCATCGGGCCGTGGACGGCCGGCTACATCCGGATGCGCGCCCTGGGCGATCCCGACGTGCTGCTGGAGGGCGACGTCGCCGTGCGCGCGGGGGCCGCGCGTGCCGGTGTGCCGCTGGAGGACGCCGAGGGCTGGCGGCCGTGGCGCAGCTACGCGATGCACCTGCTGTGGGGCGCCGGTTGACCGGGAGGCAGCGGGAATGCGACGTCCGAATCCCGCCGGACATCGGTGATGAACCACCGCAGAATCGTAGATGTCACTGAAACCGTGAGAAAAGGAAAAGACCGATGACGGTCTACACGACGCTCGACAGCCCGCTGGGCGAACTGCTGCTGGTCGGCGAGGAGTCGCCCACCGCGAAGGGCGGCACCGCGCTCTCCTCGCTGTCCGTACCGGACCAGAAGGGCGGCGTCCTCGCGGCGGACCTGGCGGACAGCGCGCGTGCCGACGACGCCGCGTTCACCGAGATCGCCCGCCAGCTGCGGGCGTACTTCGCCGGTGAACTGACCGACTTCGACATCGAGTTCACCAGCGCGGGCACCGCCTTCCAGCAGCAGGTGTGGAAGGCCCTGGAGGCCATCGGCTACGGCACGACGCTGACCTACGCGGACGTCGCCGACGCCATGGGCATCCCCCGGACCTCCTCGCGCGCGGTCGGCACCGCGATCGGCCGCAATCCGCTGCTGGTCGTCCGCCCCTGCCACCGCGTGCTCGGCGCCAAGGGCGCGATCACCGGCTACGCGGGCGGAGTCGAGCGCAAGCGGCTGCTGCTGGACCTCGAGGCCGGGCACGGTACGGCATGAGGACGACGGCCATGACCACCACCGCCGCACCGCCCACGACCGCCCTGCCCGAGCGGGTCGACGCCGAGGACTGGCCCGCGGTCGCCGCCGGACTCGACGCCCACGGGAGCGCCCTGACCGCCCGTCCGGTCCTCTCCCCCGCCGAGTGCCGGGCGGTCGCCGCGTTCTACGACGAGCCCGGGCGGTTCCGCTCGACCGTCGACATGGCCCGGCACCGCTTCGGCTCCGGACAGTACCGCTACTTCGCGTACCCCGTCCCCGAGCCGGTGCGGGCCCTGAGGGCGGCCTTCTACCCGCGGCTGCTGCCGATCGCCCGCGACTGGGCGGCCCGGCTCCGGCAGCCCGCGCCCTGGCCGGACACCCTCGACGCGTGGCTGGCCATGTGCCACGCCGCCGGTCAGACGCGGCCGACCCCGATCCTGCTGCGCTACGGCGCGGGGGACTGGAACGCGCTCCACCGCGACCTGTACGGGGACCTCGTCTTCCCGCTCCAGGTCGTGATCGGGCTCGACGCCCCCGGCGAGGACTACACCGGCGGCGAGTTCCTGATGACGGAGCAGCGGCCGCGGGCGCAGACCCGGGGCTCGTCCACCACCCTGCCCCAGGGCCACGCGCTGGTCTTCACCACCCGCGACCGGCCCGTACGCTCGGTCCGCGGCTGGTCCGCCGGCCCGATGCGGCACGGGGTGAGCACCGTGCGCGCGGGCCGCCGCCACACCCTGGGCCTGGTCTTCCACGACGCGACGTGACCACGTACGTGCTCACCGGCCCGGACGGGCTGCCGTACCGCAGCGCGGTCCCGGGGACGCTCGGCGGGCACCGGCGCGGCCGGCTGTACGGCCGCCTCGACTGCCCGGCAGCACAGAAGGCCATCGCGCGCGGCGGATACGTGCGGGAGCGGGTCTTCTTCGCGGACGAGGCGACGGCGGTCGCCGCGGGCTTCCGGCCCTGCGCCCGCTGCCTGCCCGGACGGTACCGACAATGGAAGGCGACACCGACGGAGCGGAACGCCATGACCCACCCCGACGCACCCGCCGCGGCACCGGCCTCGCCGCTGGTCACGCCCGAGGGGCTCGCCGTGCTCGACGGCGTGCCGGCGCCGCAGCCGCACACCGGGACCGAACTCATGGCCCTGCTCGGCCTGCTCGGTGACGCCCGCCCCCGCGTGCGCGCCGTCGCCGTCGGCCACAGCCGGGACGCCGCCTCCCGTGCCGCCGCCGGGGCCTTCGCCGCGGCGTGGCGCGCGTCGGGCGGCACCGTGGTGGCCGTCGTGGACTGGCCCGAACGGGCCGCGTCCTGGCTGCGGGCCGCCGGGCGGCTGACCGCGCCGGCGCCGGACGCCTGGGTGGTGGCCGCGGCGCCCGCCGGGTGGGCACAGCTGGCCCGCCGTCTGCGACACAGCACGCCGTGGGACCCGGCCCGTACGTACGGCTTCGCCTCCCTCGGCGACGCGCGCGCGGTGGCCGCCGCGGGCGCGGAGACGGTCCAGGGCCTGCGCGGCGCGGCCGCCGACGGCGGGACCTGGCGCGTGGACCGGGGCCGGGTGACCGCGGCCGCCCCAGGGAAGGGCGGTGCCCGGTGAGCGCGCTCATCCCGCGTCCCCGGCTGCAGGTGGCGCCGGGCGCGGTGCACGTGCCGGGCTGGCTCACCCTGGACCAGCAGCGGGAGCTGGTCGTCGCGTGCCGCGCCTGGGCCATGGGCCCGGTCCCGATCCGGCACACCCGCCTCCCCCGCGGCGGGGTGATGTCGGTGCGCACGGTCTGCGTCGGCTGGCACTGGCGGCCCTATCGCTACACCCGTACCGCGGACGACGTGAACGGCGCCCGGGTGGCCCCCTTCCCCGACTGGATGGTGGACCTGGGCCGCCGCGCCCTGGTCGAGGCGTACGAGGACCCGGCGGCAGGTGACGGCTACACTCCGGACACCGCGCTGATCAACTTCTACGACGGCGACGCCAAGCTCGGCATGCACCAGGACAAGGACGAGCGCAGCACCGCCCCCGTCGTGTCGCTGACCATCGGCGACACCTGTGTGTTCCGCTTCGGCAACACCGAGAACCGCAACCGCCCTTACACGGACCTGGAGCTGGCCTCGGGCGACCTGTTCGTCTTCGGCGGCCCGTCCCGCTTCGCCTACCACGCGGTGCCGAAGGTCCTCCCGGGCACGGGTGACCCGGCCACCGGTCTCGCCTCCGGCCGGCTCAACATCACGATGCGGGTCACGGGACTGGACGACGGGACGCGGGGGCGGGCGCCGCGGCGATGACGGCGTCCGCGGCGCCCGGGCGCAGGCCCGGGGCCAGCACCAGGGTGACGGCGACGGAGACCGCGGCCATGACCGACATCGCGGTGGCCGGGGAGGTGTGCTGGGCGACGGCACCGGCCAGGGCGGCGCCCAGGCCCTGGCAGGCGAGCATGCCCGAGGAGTGCAGCCCGAGGGCGTGACCGCTGAGTTCGTCCGGGGTGAGGGCCATCAGCCGCTCCTGCAGCAGCAGGCTCGCCGCGTAGCCGACGGAGGCGACGGCGACGACGGCCGCCGCCAGGGGCAGCACCGGGTGCAGGGCGAAGAGCAGGTAGGGGGCCGCGAGCAGCAGTCGCAGCGCAGCGCCCGCGCGTTCGCGCCACCACGGCGGGACGAAGCGGCCGGCCATCGTGTCGCCGGCAAGCATGCCGCAGGCCGCGGCGGCCAGGAGCAGCCCGGCGTGGTCGGGCGCGTAGGGCACGAAAAGCGACTCGCAGCCGACGATCAGGCCGTTGGGAACCCAGAGCGCGAGGTACACATAGCGGCGCGGCCGGGCCGACCACAGCAGTGCGTTGGTCCGCCAGGTCTCGGCCGCCGAGGGGCGGCCGCCCGCGCGCGGGGGCCTGGGGCGCAGTCCGGTCAGGGCGGCGGCCGCAGCCGTGAGGTAGAGCGCCGCGCCGGCGAGCAGGACGCCGCGGGGGGAGAGTGCGGCCAGCAGCAGGCCGCCTGCGGCGAAGCCGCAGATCTGCATGGTGCCGGTGGCCATGTTCAGCACGGAACGGCCCAGCAGAAAGCCGCCTTTGGGGAGGATCTCGTGGAGCAGTCCGTACCGCACTCCGCCGCCCAGTGACGCCACCAGGCCCTCGACGGGCAGGATGACGAAGACGGCCCACATCGGCAGACCGGGGACGGCCAGAACGGCGGTGCCCAGGGCGAAGAGCAGGGCGACCGCCGTGAGCGCGGCACGCGGCGGCAGCCGGTCGGCCGCCGACAGCAGTGTCGTCGCGCCCACCACCTGTGCGAGGGACGGGCCGAACATGGCGACGGCGGACAGCAGCGGTGAGCCCGTGGCGTCGTAGACCAGGGTGCTCAGGGCCAGCCCGCTCACCGTCTGCGCCGCGACCTGTCCGGTGGAGACCAGGAAGAGCGGGGTGAACTCCCGTGTGCGGAAGAGTTCTTGGTAGGTGCGCATGGACCTGAGTCTCGGCGGCGGCGCATCGGGCGGTTAATGTTTCGCGCAGGCGCGAAAGGTGAGGAGTGCGGGGCATGGGCTGGTGGCTGGTCGACGCGGAGACGCTGGTGGCGAGCCGTTTCGTCGTCTCCCCGCTGGCCGAGGCCGTCGCGGCACTGAAGCTGCTCGACCGGGGCACGGCCGCGCACCCCGGGGAGCGCGCCTGGCTGGGCGCGCACCTGGCGGCGTACCGGGAGCGGCTGGCCGCCGACCCGGTGACCGGGCTGCTGGTGCGCGCCGCCCTGGGGCGCGCCTGGAACGCGGACTTCCTGACCCCCACGCCCAGCGGCGAGGGCAGCCCGGGCTTCGAGGAGGAGCTGACGCGGATCCGGGAGACCCCGCCGGAGGCCGCCCGTGAGCATCTGGCGGTGTCGCTGGGCGGACCGCTCCCGGGGCGGCTTCGCCGCGCGGACCTGCCGGAGCGTGCGGCGGACGTCGTCGCCTGGGTGTGGACGCACACGGTGCTGCCGGACTGGCCGCGCCGCCGACGGGTCATCGAGGCCGACATCGTGGCACGCACCGCCCAGTTGGGCCGGGGCGGCTGGGCGGAGGCGCTGGACGACATGCGCCGGGGGATGCGCTGGCTCGGTGAGGGCCGGTTGCAGATCAACACGCGGGAGTACCCGCCGCGCGACCTGTCCGGCGCCCGGCTGATGTTCGTGCCCGTCACCCCACGCACCGGCTGGGTGTCCTGGGACGAGCACGTACGGTACGCGGTGGTGTACCCGTGCTCGGGGGCGCTGGCCGAGGCGGGGCGGCAGCCGGTCCCCGAGGCGCTGGGCGCGCTGCTCGGTCCGGCGCGCGCCGCGGTCCTGGTGCTGCTCGCGACCCCGATGAGCACGACGCAACTGGTGGCCCTGACCGGCCAGGGGCTCGGCTCGGTGGGACGTCATCTGAGGGTGCTGCTCGACGCCCGTCTGGTGCGGCGGCGGCGCGCGGGGCGTTCCGTGCTCTACTACCGGACGGAGACCGGCGACGCCCTGGTCGCGGCCCAGCAGGACGGCTGAGGGAAGGAGCACCGGGCATGGTCCACAGACCCGCGCCGTTCGACGAGCTCGACCGCAAGATCGTCGCGGCCCTGATCGTGAACGCCAGGACGAGCTTCGCGGAGATCGGCGCGGACATCGGCCTGTCGGCGACGGCCGTCAAGCGGCGGGTGGACCGGCTGCGCGAGTCCGGGATCATCACGGGTTTCACCGCCACCGTCCGGCCCGCCGCGCTGGGCTGGCGTACGGAGGCGTACGTGGAGGTGTACTGCGAGGGCGCGGCGCCGCCCCGGCGGCTGGCCGAGGTCGTCAGGAACCACCCGGAGATCACGGCGGCCATGACGGTGACGGGCGGCGCGGACGCCCTGCTGCACGTGCGGGCCACCGACGTCGAGCACTTCGAGGAGGTCCTGGAGCGGATCAGGACCGAGCCCTTCATCCGGAAGACGATCAGCTACATGGTGCTGTCGCACCTGCTGCCGGAGAGCCCGGAGGCGGGGGCGGGACGGTCCGCCGCGGAAAGCGCAACGGACCTGCGCTGACGGGTCCTTCGACGCAGCATCGCTGCGCCTGTGCGCAGCGTCCCGATCTTGTCGCCCGCGGCCTGTGCTTCCTACCGTTGAGCCATCCCCTGGCCGTCCCGCAGGAAGCGGAGGAGTTCGCCGTGCCCGAGAACCGTGTGGCCCGCCCCCGGCGTTATCTGGTCTGCCCGCCCGAATACTTCGACGTGCGCTACGCGATCAACCCTTGGATGCGGGAGGGCGTGCGGGTCGACACCGCGCTCGCCCGGGAGCAGTGGGCCGCGCTGGTGCGGACCTACCGGGAGCACGGCCACACGGTGGAGTCCGTCGGGCCGGTCGCGGGGCTGCCGGACATGGTGTTCGCCGCCAACTCGGCGCTGGTGGTGGAGGGGCGGGTGTTCGGCTCGTCGTTCCACGCGCCCGAGCGGCGCCCGGAGGCCGACGAGTACGCGGCCTGGTTCAAGTCGGCGGGTTTCGAGGTGCACCGCCCGGCGTCGGTCTGCGAGGGCGAGGGCGACCTGGTGCCGGTCGGCGGGTTCGTCCTGGCGGGTACGGGCTTCCGCACGGTCCGGGCGGCGCACCACGAGGTGCAGGAGTTCTTCGGCGTGCCGACGATCGGCCTGCAGTTGACGGACCCGCGCTTCTACCACCTGGACACCGCGCTGTTCGTCCTGGACGACGGGGCCGGCGGCGGCGAGGCGAACATCGCGTACCACCCGGAGGCCTTCTCCCCCGGCAGCCGTGAGGTGCTGCGCCGGATGTTCCCGGACGCGGTCGTCGCCACCACGGACGACGCGCTGGCGTTCGGCCTCAACTCGGTGTCGGACGGGCGGCACGTGTTCGTGGCGCCCGCGGCGACGGGGCTGGTCGAACAACTCGCCGGGCGGGGCTACGTGCCCGTCCCCGTCGACCTCACGGAGTTCCACAAGGCCGGCGGGGGCATCAAGTGCTGCACGCAGGAGCTCCGCCCGGCGGTCTGACGTCCGTGGTCCCTGCCCGGGTGACGGCCCGGGATGAGCGCCCGGGACGAGGGCCCTGGACGACGCCCCGGGGTCACTGCCCGGGCAGCGACCGGTTGAACAGCCGTACCTGCCCGCGGGCGATGGTCCGGCCCTCGGCGTCCGTGATCACCACCAGCCACAGCTGCAGGCTCCGGCCCTGCTGCAGGGGTGTGCCGCGGACGTCGAGGCGGCCCTTGACGTACGGGAGCAGGAAGTCGGTCTGGTTGCTCACGCCGACGGCGAACCGGCCCTCGGAGCGCACCGCGTGGGAGGCGCCGACGCTCGCCACGCTCTCGATGACCGTGGCGTGGAGGCCGCCGTGGGTGATCCCCCACGGGGTGTGGTGCTCCTCGGTGACCTCCAGGTGGGCGGTGACCTCCTGCGCGCTGATCGCGTCGAAGCGCAGCCCGACGGCGCGCAGGAAGGCGCCTGCGGCCTCCGGGCCGAGGGCGGGGCCGGTCGTCTCCGTCATCGTGACTCTCCTGTTCGTCCTGGACGTGCCCGGGATCAGTGGGCCTGCGGGGCGGGACGGTTGGCGATGAGCGCGAGGGCCGCGACGGCGGCGACCGCCAGGCCGACGCCCGGGATGAGCACGGCCAGGTGCAGGGCTCCGGTGAAGGCGTCGCCGACGGCCGAGGTGACGGTGTCGCGGAGCGCCGCCGGCAGCGTGGAGCCCTGGGCTCCGGTGCCGACGGCCTGGGTCACCTGCTCGGCGATGCCGGACGGGACGCCCCGGTCGGCGAGTTCGCCCGGCAGCCGGGAGGCGAGGCCGCTGGTCAGCACGGTGCCCGTGACGGTCGCCCCGAGCGTGCCGCCGACCTGACGGAAGAGGTTGACGGTGCCGCTGGCCATGCCGCCGTCGGTGTGCGGCACGCTGATGACGGCCACGGCCGTGCTCGGCGGCAGGACCAGGCCCGCACCGGCCCCGAACATCGCCATCAGCACCGCGAGCACGGGTATGGACGCGGTGGGGGTCTGGGCGGTCATCAGCAGCGCCCCGGCCGCGGCGAGCGCCGCGCCCGCGCCGAGGGTGGCCTTGAAGCCGATCCGGCGCGCGATCCCCGCGGCGACGTAGCTGACCAGCACGTAGGAACCCATGATCGGCAGCAGCAGGAGTCCCGCGTCGAGGATGGACTCGTGCCGGATCCGCTCGAAGTACAGCACCTGGGCGAAGGCGGTGGCCACGAAGGCGTACTGGGCGATCATCGCGACGACGTTGGCCGTGGCGAAGGAGCGGCCGCGGAAGAGCCCGAGCTTCAGCATGGGCGTACGGGTGCGCGCCTCGTGCACGACGAAGGCGACGAGCGCCGCGGCCGCGACGGCGAAGGCCGTGATCGCCTTGGCCGTGCCGAAGCCGGTGTGGCCGCCCTCGATCAGGCCGTAGTTCAGCGCGCCGATGGACGCGACCGCGAGCACCAGGCCCGGCGGGTCGAGGTGGCGTCCGGCCTGCCGGCTCTCGGTGACGAATCGGGGCGTGAGGACCAGCACCAGGACGGCGAGGACCACGTTGACCAGGAACACCGCGTGCCAGGACCAGTGCTCCAGGATCAGCCCGGCGGCCACGGGGCCGAAGGCGAGGCCGATGCCGGAGACGGCGACCCAGATGCCGACGGCCCGGGTGCGGGCGTGCGGCTCGGCGAACATGTGCGTCACCAGGGACAGGCTGTTCGGCAGGATCGCGGCGCCGCCGAGGCCCATGAGGGCCTGGCCGGCGATGACGCCCGCGGCGCCGGAGGCCAGGGAGGTGACCAGGCTGCCCACGCCGAGCAGCAGCATGCCGAGGGCGAACACGCGGCGCCGGCCGAAGCGGTCGCCGACGGTGCCGGCGGCGAGCACGAAGCTGGCGACCATCATCGAGTAGATGCCGGCGATCCACACGAACGCCGCACCCGACACCCGAAGGTCCTGTTGGAGCGGGGCGAGGACCGCGACGGTCTGGGTGATGTTCACGAACATCGCCATCTGGCCGAGGCTCGCGACGACGAAGCCGATCCAGCGCTTCCTCGACTCCCCCGGGTCCGTTGTCCTCGCGGTGGTCCCTGCTGTGGTCGCACCCACGGTCACGGCCTTGGCCGCGGCGGCGCTCGTGCTCGTCATGAACTGTTCCCTCCTGAGCTGAGTCCGCATTTCGAACCTAGCTGCGGAGCGAACGCTACCAGCCCTAAGTTCTTTCCGCGAACTCAGGTAGGATCCGGACCATGGAATACCTCGACCAGGACGTCTCCAACTGCTCCGTCGGCCGTGCCATCGGCCTCGTGGGCGACTCCTGGGTGCTGCTGGTCCTTCGCGAGGTCACTCGCGGGGTCAGGCGCTTCAGCGACATCCAGGAGCACCTGGGCGTGTCCCGCTCGGTGCTGACCGACCGGCTGAACGGCCTGGTCGCCCAGGGGCTGCTCGAACAGCGCGCGTACCGGGAGCCCGGCGCCCGGAGCCGCTCCGAGTACGTGCTCACCGAGAAGGGCCGCGACCTGTACCCCCTGATCACCGCCCTGCGGCAGTGGGGCGACAAGTACCTCGCCGACCCCGAGGGGCCCTCCCTCCTGACCACCCACCACGACTGCGGCGCGCCCGTCCGGGCCCGGCTGGTCTGCGACGAGGGCCATGTGATCGACGCCCCGGAAGAGGTCGACCGCCACCCCGGCCCCAGCGCCCGGCCCCGCCCCACCGCGGGCGCGACGGCCTGAGACCGGCCGCGCGGCACCCGGGGCGGGGGCGGGGCGCCCGGGGCGGGGGCGTTCAGGCGCCCGCGGCGAACGCGTCGACGCCGGTCAGCTCCGCGGACAGCCGCCACAGGCGCGCGGCCTGCTCGGGGTCGGTGGCATGGTCGCGGACCCCGCCGGTGAGCCCGTCCGCGTCCTCGGTGAGGCGTTCCGCCACGTCGCAGTCCTCGCAGTAGAGACCGCCCCTGCCGGCGAGCATCGGTGACGTGGCGGCCCAGACCTGGGTCGCCGCGCCCTGCTGCGGTGTCTTGAGCGCCGGATCGGCGGGGTTGCCCTCCGCGTCGATCCAGCCCGCGGCGACCCTCTCCTCCAGCGGGACGTGACGGGCCAGGTCCGTGAGGATCACGCCCGGGTGCACCGAGAACGCCCGTACACCCGCCTCCCGGCCCAGCCGGTCCAGCTCGACGGCGAACAGCGCGTTCGCCGTCTTCGCCTGCCCGTACGCCGCCCACTTGTCGTAGCCGCGCTCGAACATGACGTCGTCCCAGCGGATGCCCGAAAGCTGATGGCCCTGCGAGGACACCGAGACCACGCGCCCACCGCGCCTGGCGAGCGCCGGCCACAGCCGGTTGACCAGGGCGTGGTGCCCGAGGTGGTTGGTGGCGAACTGCGCCTCCCGGCCCGGGCCCACCCGGGTCTCCGGGCAGGCCATGATCCCGGCGTTGCCGATCAGCAGGTCGATGCCGCGGCCGGAGGCGAGGAAGCGCTCGGAGAAGCCGCGGACGCTGTCGAGGTCGGCAAGGTCGAGCGCGTCCGCCTCCGTTCCGCCGATCCCCGCGAGGGCCTCCCTGGCCACTTCGGGACGCCGGGCGGCCACCACGACGTGGGCGCCCGCGCCGGCGAGGGCGCGTGTGGTCTCCCGTCCGAGGCCCGCGTGACCACCGGTGACGACGGCGAGCTTCCCGGTGAGGTCGATCCCGCGCAGCACCTCCCGCGCGGTCGTGCGGGCACCGAATCCGGTTCCGATCCTGGTCTGAGCTGTCATGCCCCCATGCTCGGAGCTGGAGTGCGCTCCAGGGCAAGTGCGCGCTCAGCCGCGCGGCGGCACCGTGCTGTCGCGGACGACGAGTGCCGGCGTCGGCTGGGCCACGTCGCGGGCCGGGCGGCCGCCGAGCAGGCAGACCAGTTCCGCCGCCGCACGCCGCCCGAAGGCCGTCGCGTCGCGGTCCAGGGCGGTCAGGCGCGGATGCGTGGCCCGGCAGAGCGCCGAGTCCTCCCAGGCGACGACCGACAGGTCGCGCGGTACGGACAGGCCCATGCCGAGGGCCACACCGGCGCCCGCGACCGCCATCACGTCGTTGTCGTAGATGATCGCGGTGGGCGGCTCGGGGCCGGCCAGCGCGAGGCGGGTGGCCTCGGCGCCCTGGCCCTCGGAGTAGTCGGTGGTGACGGAGCGGACGCCGGACATCCCCAGGCGCGCGGCCCCGGCCCGCAGCGAGCCGATGCGGCGCGTGGTGTGCGCCAGGCCGGCCAGGCCCGCGACGTGTACGACACGGCGGTGGCCCAGCCCCGCCAGGTGCTCGACGATCGCGCCCATGGCGGCCGCGTCGTCCACCCGGACGGTGGAGATCACCGGGTACGCGACCGGCTCGTGCGGTTCACGGTCGACGTCGCGGCCGCCGACCACGACGGCGGGCAGGCCCAGGGCGTCCAGGAGGGCCGGCCGGGGATCGCCGATCCGCGGGTCCACGACGATGACCCCGTCGACCCGCTGCTCGGCCCACCACCTGCGGTAGACCGCGCACTCCTCCTCGGCGTCCGCCACCACCCGGAAGAGCAGGCCGAGGTGGCGTTCCGACAGCACCTCCTGGATGCCCGAGACGAGCTGGAGGAAGAACGACTCGATGCCCAGCGAGCTCGCCGGGCGGGCGAGCACCAGGCCCACGGTGGCGGCGCCCTCCCCCGACAGGGCCCGCGCGGCCGTGCTGGCCCGCCAGCCGAGCTGGTCGGCGACCCGGCGCACACGCCGGCGGGTGGTCTCGGAGACCCCGGGGCGGTCGTTGAGGGCGAAGGACACGGCGCTCTCGGAGACACCCGCCCGCCGGGCGATGTCCTTCATCGTGGGGCGCCGGGCGGGGACGCGCCGGCCGGTCCGGGCAGCCGGCGGCGGCTCCACCGGTGGCTCGTGCGCCGCGATCGTGGGCCCCCTCGGATCGTCCGCCTGACGTCGTACGCGCCGGGCCCCGGGCGGCGCGACGCGGGGACCAGTATCCCCCAGCCCGGGAGGGTTGGGCACTAAAGCGCTTGAGCGGCTCGGTTCTAAAGCGCATTAGCGCTCACGCCCGAATTCCCTTCGCACACCGCTGACCTGCGACTTCATGACCCCAAGGCGTAGGTGAGAGAGGCGAGTTGACTTTCCCGTAGCGCGGTGTCACCTTGTCGTGGGCGCCGGCGGCGACTCCCCCAGCCGCGCCGATCACGGGACGGACATCCCCCGACCGCCCCGCGACCACCGGTTCCGCCGCCGCGCGCCCACCCCAGCTCGTACGATCACGGGAACCGCCATGACACCGCGCTTCGGCGTCAACTACACGCCCAGTCAGGGCTGGTTCCACCACTGGCTCGACTTCGACCTCGACGCCGTCCGCGCCGATCTGGAGTCCATCGCCCGCCTCGGCCTGGACCACATCCGGGTCTTCCCGCTGTGGCCGCTGTTCCAGCCCAACCGCACCCTGATCCGGCCGCGCGCCGTGGAGCAGCTGGTCGCGCTGGTCGACGCCGCAGCCGAGCACGGCCTGGACGTCAACGTGGACGGGCTGCAGGGCCACCTGTCGAGCTTCGACTTCCTGCCCTCCTGGACGGCCACCTGGCACCGCCGGAACATCTTCACCGACCCGGACGTCGTCGCCGCCGAGGCCGAGTACCTGCGCACGCTCGCCGCCGCGCTCGCCGACCGGCCCAACTTCCTCGGCATGACCGTGGGCAACGAGATCAACCAGTTCTCCGGCCCGCCGCACCCGGACCCGGACCCCATCGGCCCGGCCGAGGCGGAGGCCTGGCTGCGCCTGATGCTCGACGCGTGCGAGCGCGGCGCCCCCGGCAAGCTCCACCTGCACGCCGAGTACGACGCCGCCTGGTACCAGGACGACCACGCCTTCACCCCCGCGCAGGCCGCCCGCCTCGGCTTCGCGACCGCGGTCCACTCCTGGGTCTTCAACGGAACGGCTCAGCGCCACGGCCACGCGGGCGTGGCCACCGAGCACCACGCCGCCTACCTGATCGAGCTGTCGAAGGCCTGGGCCACCGATCCGCACCGCCCGGTCTGGCTCCAGGAGGTCGGCGCCCCCGCGCCGGTGGTGCCGCCCGAGCACGCGGCGGCGTTCGCCACCGCCACCGTCGCGGGCGCCCTGGACTGCGAGGACGTCTGGGGGGTGACCTGGTGGTGCTCGCACGACGTCGCCCGGTCCCTCGCCGACTTCCCCGAACTCGAGTACACCCTCGGGCTCCTCACCAACGACCGTGAGGTCAAGCCGGCGGGCACCGCCGTGGCCCGCGCCGTGGCGGAGCTGCGCGACCGGGGGTACGCGCCGCGGCCGCGGACGACCGCGCTCGTCATCGACGTGGGCGACGCTCTGACGGCGCCCCACCGGGCCGGATGCGCCCCCGGCGGCGAGGTGTTCGAGGCCTGGGCCGCGCTGACCGCCCGGGGCGTACGGCCCGCCCTGGTGCTCGCCGACCGGGCGGCGGACGCGGCGCACCTGGCCGCCCGCGGCATCACCGAGGTCGTCACACCCGCCCAGGCCCGCTGAGCCCCCCTTGCCCCGTCCCCCGGCGGGCCCCCGGGCACGGGTCCCGCACCCGTGCCCGGGGGCTCGGGGACGTCACCGGCCGCATCTCCGGCAACCCTTTCCCGGGGACGCCGTGGCCTGACAGACTCGTCCGGTGACCGAATTCGACCTGCTCGTCATCGGATCCGGCCCGGGTGGCCAGAAGGCCGCCATCGCCGCGGCCAAGCTGGGCCGCCGGGTCGCCGTCGTCGACCGCCCCGACATGGTCGGCGGGGTCTCCATCCACTCCGGCACCATCCCGTCGAAGACGCTTCGCGAGGCCGTGCTCTACCTGACCGGGCTCACCCAGCGGGACCTGTACGGCCAGAGCTACCGCCTCAAGGAGGACATCACCATCGCGGACCTCACCGCGCGCACCCAGCACGTGGTGAGCCGCGAGGTGGACGTGATCCGCAGTCAGCTCTCCCGCAACCGCGTCACCATGCTCACCGGGACCGGCCGCTTCATGGACGACCACACGGTCGCCGTGGAGGACCCCTCCGGCCGCGAGGTGCTGGTCACCGCCGGGAACATCGTCATCGCCACCGGGACCCGCCCGGCGCGACCGTCGACCGTGGAGTTCGACGACCGCACGGTGATGGACTCCGACAGCGTGCTCAACCTGGACCGGGTCCCGCGCTCCATGGTCATCGTCGGCGCCGGCGTCATCGGCATCGAGTACGCCTCGATGTTCGCCGCGCTGGGCAGCAAGGTGACGGTGGTCGAACAGCGTGACGGGATGCTGGACTTCTGCGACGTCGAGGTGGTCGAGGCGCTCAAGTACCACCTGCGGGACCTCGCCGTCACCTTCCGCTTCGGCGAGACGGTGGCGGCCGTGGAGCGGCATGCGACGGGCGCGCTGACCGTCCTGCAGAGCGGGAAGAAGATCCCCGCGGACGCCGTCATGTACTCGGCCGGGCGGCAGGGCCTCACCGACGCCCTCGACCTCGGCAAGGCGGGCCTCACCGCGGACAAGCGGGGCCGGATATCCGTGGACGAGCACTACCGCACCTCCGTGCCGCACATCTACGCCGTCGGCGACGTCATCGGCTTCCCGGCGCTCGCGGCCACCTCCATGGAGCAGGGCAGGCTCGCCGCGTACCACGCCTGCGGCGAACCGGTGAACGCGATGCACGGCCTGCAGCCGATCGGCATCTACACGATCCCGGAGATCAGCTTCGTCGGCCGCACGGAGGACCAGCTCACTGACGACAACGTGCCCTTCGAGGTGGGCATCTCGCGCTACCGCGAGCTGGCCCGCGGCCAGATCATCGGCGACTCGCACGGCATGCTGAAGCTGCTGGTGTCGACGGAGGACCGCACGCTGCTCGGCGTCCACTGCTTCGGCACCGGTGCCACGGAGCTGCTGCACATCGGCCAGGCGGTGATGGGCTGCGGCGGCACGGTCGACTACCTGGTCGACGCCGTGTTCAACTACCCGACCCTCGCCGAGTCGTACAAGGTGGCCGCCCTCGACGCCACCAACAAGCTCCGCCAGATCAACCGCCTCACCGGCTGACGCCGGGCCGTCGTGTGCGGGGTGCCCCGGGCCGGGGCGCCCCGCACCGGTACCACCCGTTCGGAGGGGGAGCGGCGAGGGCGCTGCGTGGCAGCCTCCCGAGAGGGGCGAAGAACGCGTCCCCCGTGATCCCCGAGGGAGTACCCGCCATGGCCACCAGGAAGAACCTCCGGGCCGACCGGACGAGCCTCACCCACAAGGTCGGCTACGCCCTCCGGCACCCCACGCGGGTCGCCGGGTACGCGCGCCGGGCCGCTCGGGACCGCTGGCTCGCGCATCGGCACCGCGACCACGTGGCGTACTACCGGGCCGTCATGGCCAGCGACACCGCGCGGGACCCCGAGGCCGCCGTCGGCAGCGGCAGCCACGACCGCTGGCTGGCGCTGGGCGCGATGCAGTTCGACTACCTGCGCGAGCACGGCCTGTCGCCCCGGCACCGGCTGCTGGACATCGGGTGCGGCAACCTGCGGGCGGGCTGGCGTCTCATCGAGCACCTCGACGCCGGCCACTACTACGGCATCGACATCTCCCCCGACATCCTGATCGCCGCCAAGCGCACCGTGACCGCGCAGGGCCTGCAGCGCAAGCTGCCGTACCTCACGCTCACCCACGACCTGACCTTCGACTTCCTGCCGGACCGCCACTTCGACGTGGTCCACGCGCACAGCGTCTTCTCCCACTCGCCCCTGGAGGTCATCGACGAGTGCCTGGCCCACGTGGCGCGGATCCTGGCCCCGGGCGGGTGGTTCGACTTCACGTTCGACCGCACCGAGGGGAAGGAACACCACGTGCTGCGCGAGGACTTCTACTACCGCACCGAGACGCTGGTCGGTCTGGCCGCCCGGCACGAGCTGCGCGCCCGCTTCATGGACGACTGGGAGCTGCGCGGCCACGGGCAGTCGAAGATCCGCGTTTACGCGGGCTGAGCCGGGCCGGGACGCCCTCGGCCGTCGTCAGGGGGCCTCCGCGGCCTCCTGTTCGGCGCGCTTGCCGGCCACGTGCTCGACGAGGTCGCGCACGGTGCCCATCCGCTCGACCTCGTCGGCCAGCAGCATCACACCGACCTCGCGCTCGACGGCGTCGGCGGCACGCTGCTTGGCCCGGTCGCCCAGGCGCAACTGGGCGAAAGTCGTGTCCGGCCCGATCTCCTCCGGCGCCACGTCCGCGCATCCGGCGACCACCTTGCGCACGATCCCGGCGACGTCCTCGGTCATGTTCCCTCTCCCCTCCGGTGACTGCCCGATACGTCTACCCCGCTGGCGGCGGAGGACCGCACCGGTGCGCCGGGCCGTTCGGGGGAACGGCCGGTGTCGTGGTGCGGCGTGCCGGGGCGGGGCTCGTACGTTCGGCTGGCATGACGCGCCTTCCGTACGACCCCGCCCCCGCGCCCACCCGTCGCACCGCACTGGCCGGGCTCGCGGTAGGGGCCGGGGCCCTGGCGGCCGCCGGGTGTACGCCCTCGGGCGCCTCCCCCACGGGCCCGCCTTCGCCCGGCGGTCCGGGAACGGGGCCCGGGTCCGGGTCCGGGCGGACGTCGGCCACCGCTGCGGGTCCCGCGGGCGGTGCCGCCCCCGGGGTGATGGCCCTCTTCGACGACCCCGCCTACGACTTCAGCGCGCTGCTGGCCCTCGGTGCCTGCGGCTACGGCTCCGCAGAGGTCGGCGAGGTGCTCACCGCCGTGAACGCCGTCACCACGGCGGGGGTGTCGGCGCAGGCGTACACCCGCACCTTCAGGGAACTGGGCGACCGGCTGCTGACGACACCGAGGGGCAGCATGCCCGGGCGTCAGACGACACGGTTCCGGACGCTGCGGGCGGCCCAGTACTACGGCCAGGCGCTGTTCTTCGTCCTCGGCTCCGAGGACCCGGGCGACGAGGAGCGGCTCTACCGTGCCGGGCGCCGCGCCTGGGACGCCTTCTGCGAGCGCTGCGATCCGGCCCCGGTGACGGCGGGCGTGGCCTACGGGAGGACGCGGATGCCGGTGTGGTTCTTCCGGCCGGAAGGGGCGGAACGGCGGCGGCCCACCGTGATCCTGACCAACGGCAGCGACGGCCAGAACGTCGACATGTGGACCTACGGCGTGTCAGCGGCCCTGGACCGCGGCTGGAACGCGCTCGTCTACGACGGCCCGGGGCAGGGCCATGTGCTCTTCGTGGAGGAGGTCGTCTTCACCCCGCGCTGGGAGAAGGTCGTCACCCCGCTGGTGGACTGGCTGACCGCCCGCTCCGACGTGGACCCCGGCCGGATCGCCCTCACCGGGCTGAGCATGGGCGGCAACCTGGCGCCCCGGGCGGCGGCCTTCGAGCACCGGATCGCCGCCCTGGTGGCGATGCCCGGCTGCGTGTCCCCCTGGCTGGCCTTCCCCCGGGAGGTGAGGGAGATCCTCACCGCCGACAAGGAACGGACCAACGCCCTCTGGAACAAGGAGGTCGTCCCGGCGCTGAGCCCGTCCGAGGCGGCGACGCTCAAGAAGCGCTTCGAACCCTTCTCGGCCCCGGCGATGACCGAGGCGCGGGAGGGCAGGATGTTCACCGACTTCTTCACCCCCGCCCGGCTCATCGCCTCACTGGACGTCAGCGATGTGCTGGACCGGATCAAGGCGCCCACTCTGGTGCTGGACTACGAGTTCGAGCAGTTCTACCCGGGGCAGCCGCGCCGGCTGTACGACGGGCTCACCGCCCCCAAGGACTACGTGAAACTGACGGCGGCCACCGGGGCGCAGCTGCACTGCTCCCCGATGGCCCCCCAGCAGCACTGCGAGGTCGTCTTCGACTGGCTGCAGGACACGCTCTCGGTGCGCTGACCGGGGGGCGTGGCGACCGGCCGCCCCGTACGGCGGTCACGGCACGCGCGGCCGGCCCGGCACATAGGGCGCGAGGATGTCGGCCACGGTGCGGTTGCGTGGCGTGGGGACGCCCAGTTCGCGGCCGAGGTCGGCGACGCCTGCGCTGAGCCAGGGCAGTTCCAGGCGGTTGCCCTGCTCCAGGTCGTTGTGCATGGAGGAGGTCATCGTGGCGGGCAGCGTGTCGCAGAAGGCCAGTTGCTCGTCGACGTAGGACTCGTCGAGGTGCACGCCCGAGGCCCGGCCGACGGCGACGACCTCCGCCATGACGTCCCGCAGCAGCGACCGCGTCGCGGGATCGGCGCGGACGACGCCGATCGGCTGGCGCACGGCCGAAGTGGTGCCCGACAGGCCCGTGAGGAACACGAACTTCTGCCACACGACCCGCGCGATGTCGGCGCTGACCTCCGCGTCGACTCCGGCCTTCTCGCACACCTCTCGGAACTCCTCCGCCCGGGCGGCCCCCTCCCCGTCGTACGGGCCGAAGACCAGCTTCTGCATCGTCCCGCGGTGGGAGACGACGCCGGGTTCCTCGATGACGGCGGAGATGTAGCAGACCCCGCCCCACACGGCCTCGGGCGGCAGGTGCCGGCGCAGGACCGTGTCCTTCCGGACGCCGTTCTGGAGGGAGATCACCCGCGCGCCCGCCTCGGCGAGTCCGCGCAGCCGGGTGGCGACGTCCTCGGTGTCCCACAGCTTGACCGCGACCAGCACGACGTCGGCGGGACCGACGTCGCCGATGTCCGGCACGAACTGGTCGGCCGGTGCCCGGAACTCCCCCAGCGGGCTGCGGACGGCCAGCCCGCCGTTGGCCCGGATCGCCTCCAGATGCCGACCGCGGGCGACGAAGGTGACCTCGTTGCCCGCCTCCGCGAGGCGGGTGCCGAAGTAGCCCCCCACTCCGCCCGCTCCCACGACCGCGATGCGCATGGCGTGCTCCCTTCCCGGCCCGGCCTGACCGATGGCTTGGTAACCGTCTTCAAGGTTACTATGAACCCATGAGCGAGCGCGCACCGGCCACGGGGACCCCGGCCACTCCCCGCACCCGCGTCACGGCCAAGGTCCGTGCGCTGCGCTTCGACGCGGGCTCCCTCTCGCTCGACCTCGTCGCCACCGTCGGCCGCCGTCCCGGCACCCCCGTGGAGCGGCTCGGCGATCACGACCGCCTCCGCGACTGGTGCGGCGGCGTAGGACTGACCCTGCGGGACGGGGAGGACGCCACGGCCCTGCTCGACGCACTCCACGAGCTGCGCGCCGCCGCCACCGACGTCGCCACCGCGGTCGTCGACGGCCGCACGCCGCGAGCGGAGTGCGTGGGCCTGCTCAACGACCTGGCCCGCGTCGAGCCGCCCGCGCCCCTCCTCCGCGTCGACGCCCACGGGCGTCCGAGTGCCGGGACGGAACCGCTGTCGGCCGCCCAGTTGCTCTCCGCCGTCGCCCGGGACCTGATCGCGCTGGTCACCGAGCCGCGCCTGCGGGACCGGCTGCGCACCTGCGCCGCGGAGATCTGCGGCATGCTCTACCTCGACCCCGGCAACGGGAAGCCGCGCAAGTGGTGCTCCATGGAGCGCTGCGGCAACAACGCGAAGGCCGCGCGGCACCGGCACCGTGCCTCCGCGCCCACTCCGTAGCCCCACCGCCTGGGCCCTGTCGTCAAAGTCCCTCCCCCAGCCTTCGGCCGGGGGAGTTGTCGAATCGTCCGAGTAGCCCACTACGAGGACGACTCTCCGCCTTGCGATGCACCGCACCTGGGGGCACCTCCCAGCGGAGCTGGGGGAACCGCGGGGCCCGCCCTCCGGGCGGTGGGGGCACCTCCCGGCGGTAGCTGGGGGAGCTACTTTGACGACAGGGCCTACGGCGACACCGGCTGGGCGAAGGCGGCGATGAAATGGCCGAGGTCACGCCGGTGCGAACTGGACGGCCACACCGCCCAGGTCCTGCGGACCAGGGGATCTCCCACCAGGGGCGACCACACCACCGTTTCGGGCATCGGCTGCGCCCAGTTCGGCGGGGCCAGCGCGAACGCCCGCCCGGTGATCACGGCCGCCAGCTTCACCTCCGCGATCAGCGGCTCCCCCGCGCCCGCCTCGGGACCCACGTCCAGCCCGTGGCTGCGCAGCACCGAGGTCAGCTCGTCCCACCACGCGGGGCTCCCGGCGCGGGGGAAGCCCACCCACTCCAGCCCCGCCAGGCACTCCAGGGGGACTCCGTGCGGTCCGGCGAGTTCGGCCGCCTGGTCGGCCGCGAGCAGCACCCCGAGGTTCTCCCGGACCACCAGCATCGCGTCGAACTCGGGCCCGGCCGGGCGCTCACGCGTCAGGCCGACGTCGAGCTCGTCCGCGTGCAGCGCCTCCAGCTGGGCCGCCGTGGACAGATGACGGGCCTGCACCCGGGTGTCGGGGTAGGCCCGGGACAACTCGGTGAGCACGGGGGTCAGCAGGTCGGGCGGCAGCTCCAGCGGGATGCCCAGCCGCAGGGTGCCCCCGCCCTGCGCCGTCAGGGCCGCCATCGTCCGCACGGCCTGGTCGTGGCGCGCGAGCACGGCGCGCGCCTCGGAGAGCAGGACCGCCCCGGCCTCCGTCGTCCGTACGCCGGAACTGGACCGCACCAGGAGTTTGACGCCGAGTTGACGCTCCAGCGCGGTGACGGTCTGCGACAGCGCCGACTGGCTCACGTGCAGCCGCCGCGCCGCGGCGGACATCCCGCCCTCCTCCGCCACGGCGACGAAGACACGCAGCTCCCGCAGTTCCATCCGGCCATCCCAGCACGCGGATCCGGAAGGACGTCCCGACAGGCCAGGCGATTTCCCGATCGGGGAACACGCCGACCCCTGGGGGTGATTCGCCGGGCCGACCGGCCCCCGGGATGTTTCCCGGGGGCCGCCACCGATCAGCGCGCGGCGGCCATCAGCGGCAGCACGTTCACCAAAGAGTCGCCGCCCGCGTAGCGGGCCAGCTGCTGCGCGATGAAGGCGAGGGAGGTGGGCGTGAAGGCGTCGGTGAAGGCCCCGACGTGCGGGGTGATGAGGACACCGGGCAGGTACCAGAGCGGGTGACCGCTGGGCAGCGGCTCGGGCGCGGTGACGTCCAGGGCGGCGCGCAGCCGCCCGCGGCCGGCTTCCCGCACCAGCGCCCGCGTGTCGACGAGTTCCCCCCTGGCCACGTTGACCAGGACGGCCCCGTCCTTCATCAGGGCCAGGCGCGAGCCGTCCATCAGGTCGCGGGTCTCGTCCGTCAGGGGCGCGCACAGCACGACGGCGTCGGCGGAGGGGAGCAGCCCGGGCAGGTCCGCGAACCCGTGCACGTGCCCGTCCGCGGTGTCGCGCGCGGTACGTGCGAGCCGGACCACCCGGCAGCCGAACGGGGCGAGCCGGGCGGCCACGGCCCTTCCGACCGCGCCCTGGCCGACGATCAGGACCTCCTTGCCGGACAACGTGGGGAAGACGCGGGGCTGCCACTGCCCCAGGGCGTGCCGGCGGGAGAAGTCGTCGAGACCGCGCCCCGCGGCCAGCAGCAGCGTCACCGCCAGCTCGGCCGTGGCCTCGCCGTGCACGCCGTTGGCCGTGGCGACGCGGGTGCCGGAGGGAAGCAGTCCCAGGAAGGGGGCGAGGTAGTCGTGCCCGGAGCTGAGGACCTGGAGGACCTCCAGCCGCTCGGCGTGGGGCAGCAGCCGGTCGAGGATCCGGTGCTGCTTGGCCGGGACGGGCGGGACGACGACGAACCGTACGTCCCGGGGATCGGAGGGGAAGGCCGAGAGGCCGTCCCAGAAGTGGTACGAGAGGCCGTCGGGCAGCGGACCGGCGAATTCACCGGACCGATAGGGGAGCCAGACCGCGCGGCTTTCTTGCATGATTCGCTGTGCTTTTCTGTGGAGCTCGGAGAACGGGCGTGCCACGCCGGGTGCCCCGGGGCTCCGTCCTTCAGAGCAGGGGCCCTTCCGTCGCGGACGGACGGGTCCGCGGGCCCGGAGAATCTGACATCGTTGTCAGGACGTGAACCTCCCGAACGCTAGCACACCTGACGAAAGGGCCATTGGCGGCGAGCGGCAGGAAACGGCGGTGCGTCAACAAAAGGTGAATTCCTTTCCCGGGAAAGGCAAAGACGCCAGTCATCGACCGCCCTCGGGGAGCGCATGCGTCCTCCCGGCCGCGCGGAGCGGCGAAGCGGAGCGGCGAACCGTCAGGCCGCGGCGAGGCATCCCCCCGGTGCCCCGCCGCGGCGCTTCCGGCCCCCGTTCCCCCGTCCCACGGCGTCCGGTCTGCGGGACGCCGTACGGCGGAAGTCACATGGGCGCGGAGATCAGCGCCCAGACGGACTTGCCCGCCTCGTCGGGCGGTGTCCACCCCCAGGACTCGCTGAGCGAGTCGATGATGTGCAGCCCCCGCCCGGTCTCGGCGAACCAGTCCGGTTCCTTCACCACCGGGACGCCCGTGCCGGGGTCGGCGACCGTACAGAGCACGGACTCGTCGCGGCGGAGCAGGCCCAGCCAGACCGGCCGGCTAGACAACGGCGCGTATGCCGGGTCGTCGAGGCCGTAGCGCACGGCGTTGGTCAGCATCTCCGACACCACGATCGAGGCGGTGTCGACGATCGCGAGCATCCCCCAGTTGCTCAGGGTGGCACGCGTGAACTGCCGTGCGGAACCTGCGGCATGGAGGTCACCGCTCAGGCCGCAGGCGGCAAAGCGTGACCCTGAGTCCTCGGTCAGGCCGTAGTCGAGGGGGATCGCCGGATGCGTGGTCATCGGGAACTCCGCAGAGCTGTCGGGCGGGGGGCGCGGTGCTGTCTGCGTCCACCACTATCCCCGCCGGATCCCTACCGGTGCAAGCACATCTGCAATTACAGTCGTAAGTGCAAGGGTAAGTACATCTGCACGTGCATCTGCACGTGCAGATGGCCCGTCAAGGAGGCGTAGCCATGCGGGAGTTCGACAACGGCGTACCGGCCACCGACATCGAGGGCGCGGTCTGGAGGAAGAGCGGCCGGAGCAACCCCAGCGGCAACTGCGTCGAGCTGGCGGCGCTGCCCGATGGGGGCTTCGCGATGCGCAACTCCCGCCACCCGGGCGGACCTGCGCTCATCTACACGCGCGCGGAGATCGAGGCCTTCCTCGGCGGCGTGAAGGACGGGGACTTCGATGACATGACGGGCTGACAAAACGTCGGCATGCCATAAGATGCGGCTGTATTCGGGCGCCACTCAGTGAGACACTGACGGTCCGCCCAGTCACCACGGGAGCCGGCATGACCGCGACGCGGCCGAGCAACGAACCGTCGATAAGGCGGTACCTGGAGCACCCGCGCGGTGGTCCGACGGTGCTGCGCATCGTGCTCGGCACCCAGCTGCGGAGGCTGAGGGAGTCCCGGGGCATCACCCGCGAAGCGGCGGGTGACGCGATCCGCGGCTCCCACGCCAAGATCAGCCGTCTTGAACTGGGCCGCGTCGGCTACAAGGAGCGTGACGTCGCCGACCTCCTCACCCTCTACGGCGTGACCGACGAGACCGAGCGCGCGGACTGCCTCAAGCTCGCCCACCAGGCCAACACCCCCGGCTGGTGGCACCGGTACGCCGATGTGCTCCCCGGCTGGTTCGAGACGCTCGTGGGCCTCGAGGAGGCCGCCTCCGTCATCCGTACGTACGAGGTGCAGTTCATCCCCGGGCTGCTGCAGACCGAGGAGTACGCCCGCGCCGTCATCCGGCTGGGGCACCCCAGGGCGTCCGGGGTCGAGGTCGAGCGTCGGGTCGCGCTGCGTATGGAGCGCCAGCACCTGCTGAACGGGCCCAACGCGCCCCGGCTGTGGGCGGTCGTGGACGAGGCGGCGCTGCGCCGTCCGATGGGCGGCGCCGAGGCGATGTCGCGCCAGCTGGAGCGGCTCATCGAGGCGGCCGCGATGCCGAACGTGACGCTGCAGGTGGCGCCGTTCAGCGTCGGCGGCCTCGCCACCGCCGGCGGACCGGTCACGATCCTGCGTTTCCTGGAGCCGGACCTGCCCGACATCGTCTACCTGGAGCAGCTCACCAGCTCGCTGTACCTGGACAAGCAGGACGACGTCGACAATTACCTGGCCGTCATGGACCGGCTCAGCGCCGAGGCCGAGCCCCCGGTCCGGACGCCGGACTTCCTGCGCGACTTCCTCAAGCAGCTGTCGTGAGCTGACGCGGGTCCCCGGGCCGGCCCTTCCGGCCCCGGGACCCCTGACGTCCTCAGGCCTTGTGGCCGACCCCGCCGAACTCGATCCACTCCTGGGTGGCCTGCCGGGGCGCAAGGTCGGTGTCGGGGCGCCAGGTGGACACCTCGACCAGCCCCGGCTCCAGGATCCGCAGACCGTCGAGGAAGCCCTCGACGTCGCTCTCCTGGCGGACCCGGCCCCAGTTGCCCTGGGTGCTGGCGTCCATGAACTCGGTGACGAAGTCGCGCACCGCCTTGTCCTCGCTGACCAGCTGGCACACCACGAGGAAGCTGCCCGGCGCCAGCCGCTCCGCGACGCGCCTGACCAGGCCCGCCGGGTCGTCCTCGTCGGGGATGCAGTGCAGCACCGAGACGAAGAGGGCGGCGACCGGCTGGCTGAAGTCGATCAGCCGCTCCACCTCGGAGTGGCCGAAGATGCCGTCGGTGTCACGGAAGTCGGCCTGGATGACGGCCGTGTTCTCGTTCTCCTCCAGCAGCGCACGGCCGTGCGCCAGCACGATCGGGTCGTTGTCGACGTAGACGACGCGCGCGGCCGGGTCGACGCGCTGGGCGACCTGGTGGACGTTGTCCTGCGTCGGCAGGCCGGACCCGTGGTCCAGGAACTGGCGTATCCCGTACTCGCGGGCGAGCACGCCCACGACGCGCTGCAGGAACCTGCGGTTGTTGACCGCGAGTTCCTTGGTGCTCGGGACGACCTTGAGCAGCTCCTCGGAGGCCTCACGGTCGATGGCGTAGTTGTCCTTGCCGCCGAGCAGGAAGTCGTACATCCGGGCGACGCTGGGAATCCCGGTGTCGATCGTGGTCGGCAGCGGCTCTCGCTCCTGGCTCATCCGGCCCTCACAGTCCTGCCCACGCCCTGAACGCGGGGTGATCGCGGAATCCCATTCTAGGCTCAAGTCACCTTGTCGCCCTGCGGTTTCACCCATGGGAAGTGAATTGATCGCCAACATGTTTGACTCCTGAAACACCATCAGTCACCGCGCTACCGGACTTATCCCCCTCCCTTCCGGGGCACCGCCTGTACGCTGAGGTGGTCCGGCCACCCTGCAGGAACGGGACTGACCCCATGGAGCTCGTCTTCGCCGGCCGTGTGATCGAGTGGCGCGGACCGTCGCCGTACTACTTCGCGACCGTTCCGGAGGAGGAGTCCGAGCACATCCGCGAGGTGGCCGCGATGGCCACCTACGGCTGGGGCGTCATCCCCGTCAAGGCCCGCATCGGCGACACCACGTTCACGACGTCGCTCTTCCCCAAGGACGGCGGTTACCTGCTGCCGCTGAAGGTCGCCGTGCGCAGGCCCCAGGGCATCGCGGCAGGGGACGACGTGACGGTGGAGATGACGGTCCGCCTCTGAGGTGACGGCGCCCACGCGGTTCAGTCCAATTGCGCGCGGGCCGCCGTCAGGAACGCCAGCTGCGGCTCGCGCACGTGGTCGTGCAACGGCACCTCGGTGTACGCGTACTCGCGCCACAGCACCTGGTCTACCGCGGTCCCGTAGGCCCGGGCACGCCGGTGGAACTCGGCCGGGAAGACGACCGCGATCATCCGTTCGCACACCCACAGCCGGTCGATCAGCCCCAGGGCCGCCGCCGCCACTCCGGCCTCGCGGCCGCCTCCCAGTCCCGTGCGTCCTCCCGCTGCTCGGCCAGGCGTATCGCCTGCTGGGCCAGGTCGGTGAACTCCCGCAGCAGCTCGAGCCGTTCCGTCCGCCGCGCCTCCGCCACGTCCGCCTCCCGGCGCATGGCCTCGCTCCGGCCGGCCTGCCGGCCCGCGGTGATCTGGGCCAGGAAGGAGAAGCGCCCCCGAGCGCGACACCGAGCAATGACGTCCACACCTGCGCTTCCACGGCGCACACCCAACCAAGCCGCCACCGGTCGGCGCAGGCCGTACGCTCCGTTCCACGCGAAACGTGGACAACGCCCCCGGCACCGCGGCAGACTGCGGCCGTGCGATCACGAACCCTGGGCATGTGGTGGGGCACCGCCATGGAGGCACCGGATCCCGCCGCCCTCGCGGCGTTCTACGCCGAGCTGCTCGGGTGGCCCGTCGTGCACGAGGAACCGGGCACGTCCGTCGTCGCCGCGCCCGAAGGTCCGGCCTACCTCGTGTTCCAGCAGGCCACCGGCTACCGGACCCCCACGTGGCCGCCCGCCGACGGCGACCAGCGGCCCATGATGCACTTCGACTTCCAGGTCGGCGACCTCGACACCGCCGTCGCCGACGCGGTCGCGCTCGGCGCCTCGCTCGCCGGCCACCAACCCCAGGAGAACGTCCGCGTCCTCCTCGACCCGGCCGGCCACCCCTTCTGCCTCTGCCTGGACGAGGGTTAGGCCGTCAGGTGTCCGGTCCGCCCACGGTCGCCCAGGTGGCCCGGGGGAGGTTCGGTGACGAGGACGTTTGCAGGGGCGGCAGGATTCGAACCTGCGGCGTGCGGGTTTGGAGTCCGCTGCTCTGGCCGGGCTGAGCTACACCCCTTCGGTGGCTCCACCTTGACATGTGCGGCAGTGGGCGGGCCACGCAATTTCCGGGGTGGCGAAGGCCGGTCAGACGCCCGGGTGTTCATAGCAGTCGTGGTTGCGCCGGGCGGATACCCTCCTTCGGCCCCCTGGCCCTGGACACCGGCGCGCTCGCCCTGTTCGTCGGCTTCGCCGCCGCCGACGCCGTGCAGGACCGCCTCGCCGCCGACGGCTTCGGCGACCTGCGCCTCTCCCACGGCCACCTGTTCCGGCACCGAACGGAACCCGCCCCGGGTGACGCGCGGGTCCGCCTCGTACAGCTGACCGGGCGCGGGCGCGAGGCCGTCGCCGCGGCGTACCGCGCCCGGTCGGCACTGGAGGAACGCCTGCGTGAGCGCTGCGGGGCGGACCGGCCGGCGGAGGGGCGCGACCCGCACGCCACCCTGTTGGACGAGCTCGGCGGCGGCGTGGGTGGAGAGCGGTCTGCGGGCCCGGCGATGGAACCGTGCGGAGGTTCAGTGGCCGCTGGGGCGCTGTGCTTCGGTGCTGTACCGGGCGTGTCAGAAAGCATGCCTCCACCACCGATGGGTGGGCTGGCCGTAGGTGTCCAGGTATTGCCGTTGGATGATCGACTGGTCCAAGTGCTCGACGATGAGACGCAACTCGCGAGCCGTCTTGGAGGGAAGCGCATGCATCGCGCACTCCAGGATGTCCCGCTCATCAGCGGGCTCGGGACAGCAGTCGGGGTAGCCACAGCGATCGGCGAAGAGCGCAGGAAGCCGGCCCCGAGGGGCCCGCGCGACGCTCGACCAGCGTGAGAGTGCCTGCCCGATGAGCCCTGGACGCAGTCGCGTTCGTTCCAGCTGAATGATCCGTGCCTGGGCCGGCCCCGAGAGGCGACCGATCTTGGAGTAGCCGCCCATCCATGGGGCGAACACCCGGTTCTGCGCTCTTAGGCGCGATGGGCGCCTACGCGGCATGGCCCTTTCGGTTGATCCTCATGCACGCAGTCTCTCACCACTCCGGGCCGAGCGGCACGGGATGAGGCTCCGATCCCGTGAATCACCGGTCGTCTCTGCCTCCCACATTCAGGAACCAGACGCTTCGATGGATCAGCACCCACGACCCGCTTCATGCCGCACGAACATCACGTCACGTCAGTCAACCTCTAAGCCTTGATTGGTGCGGCCGACCTGGCGGCCTGCTCGATCTTCGCGCGGTGGGCCGCACGGGCTTCCTCGTCGATCTGCATCTCGAATTCGGCGCGCAACCCGGTCCGGCCGTCGAGGCCCTCGCGCAGGATATCGGCGTGCCCGGCATGCCGTATGGACTCGGCGAGGACATGGGCCATGATGGCGAACAGGTTCGTGTTGGGACAAGGCTCCGTCCACCACGGCACGTGGCCGGGGGCGTCGAGGGGAAGCTCGTTGATCGTCGCGTCCGAGTGTTCCCACGTGCGCCGGTAGAACCCGATGATCTGATCGCGGGTCTCGTCCTCGGTCGCCCACAGATCGCTGCCGTTGGAGTCCTGCCACCGGGGCAGCGGTTCCGGGGAAGGGCGGTCGAAGACCTCGCCGAAGTACCTGGCCTCGACGGTGGCCACGTGTTTGACCAGGCCGAGGAGGTTGGTCCCGGTCGCTGTCAAAGGTCGGCGGGCGTCGTATTCGGACAGGCCGTCGAGTTTCCAGAGCAGCGCCTCGCGGTCCCGCCGCAGTCTCCCGTGCAGGTTGTCTTTCGCGAATTCATCGATCATGCGGCATGAGCCTGCCATGGGCTGCTCGTGGTCTCAAGATCCCCTACGTGGTCCGCAACGACCGGCAGAGCCGAGGCCTGGCCATGGCCGCCGCCCTGACCTGCTACAAGAAGCTCGCGAAACGTGACACGTGAGACAACCTCTCAGCCTCGGTCGAGCTCAGCAACAAGTGCCTCAAGGATCCCGGCGAATTCCGCGGCCGGGATCTCGACAGCGAAGACCCTTCCCACGTGCTCGGGATGCTTGCGTAGGTGCTCCTCACGCCAAAACCGCGACGTGATCACCAGCTTGTCCTGGTCACGGAAGAGGAAGGCTCGCAAGCTGATCCGGGGCCGTACGTGGCCGCTGATGTCATCGTTGCATGTCAGCGGAACAGTGGACCGTAAGCTTCCCGCGGCTCGGTTGGTCTCTGGATCTACCCGCTCACGATCATGAACATTGCGAGCGGCAAGCCGATGAGCCCGCCGATCGCGAAGAGGCCGCCGATGAGCCGTAGAAACCATGAGGGCGCCGCTGTTGCCCGCCGCTGCGATTCCGGCCGGCCCTCCAGGCCGGTCACAACCACGTCGTGCAACCGAGCGGACCACTTCCTCGTCACCAGCAGGCCGCCGCCGACGATGGCGAGCAAGCTCCAGACGAGCAGAAATGGGCCCGGCCCGGGACCCGTCTGGCTCGCGATGGTCATCACCCGTGCATCCTCACCTTTTCCCACAGAGCACCTGGGACAGGCGCCAACGTCGCTGGAAGGAGAGCCACTTCACTGCCCCGTTCGGGTCCAGGACGACGGCCACTTGGTCCCCGGACACGTCGCGGATCTGCTGAAGTGTCCGCCACCCAACGATGATCTCACCCGCCGAGCGTCGGTCGTCGGTCGTCGGTCGTCGGTGAGGGACGCCGAGGCGAGGCGAGTGACTGAGTCCTCCAGATGGCCAGGGGTGCGGCGAGCACCACAGCCGCGATTGCGGAGAAGAGCCGCGGTTTCCTCCAGCGGCGTCGAACGGACGGGCGGGCTACCTCCTGTGGTGGTCGCGCGATTCCTCGGGCCTCAGTACGGAGGACGACGTACGCCGCGTCGTGGCCTGGATGGCTTGGCCGCGGCTTTGACCAGTGGCAACACCCCCCTGTGGGGTCATGCTCGAAGCTCACGGCGGCCCCCGTTGACCCTGGTGCACCGCGCGGGGCGGGCTGCGCGTGCATAGGGTGGGTGGCGCTGGGGCGGCCGGGGCGACGGGAGGCTGGGATGAGCGCACAGGGCACGGACGCGTACACCGACGGCAACGCGCTGGCCGGGCCGCTCCGGGAGATCTTCGCGGTGGACATGACGGCTGCCGAGGGCCGCTGCGTGGGCTGCGGGCGTAGCGGGCCGGTGGCCACACTGCGGGTGTACGACCACTCCCCCGGGCTGGTGGCCCGCTGTCCCGGGTGCGACACCGTGATCCTGCGGTTGGTGCGCGGGCCGTCCGCCGCGTGGCTGGACCTGCGGGGCTCGGTGAGCGTGCGCATCCCGCTCCCCGAGTGACGTCGCCGGGCCCACAACCGACCCGAGCGACCGCCGCACGGGTCTTGGCTCTTCGTGCCGTATGCCCAACACTGTGCCGATGACGACGCGAGCGGAGTGGGAGACCCTGCTGGACCGGCTGGCCGTCGACGACCTGATCAGCGGCTACGCGGCGGCCGTCGACGACGGCGACTGGACGGCGTACGTCGCGCTCTTCGCCCCAGACGGCCGGGCCGATTACTCGTCCGCGGGCGGCATCGCCGGACCCGCCACCGAGGTCGCCGAGTGGCTCGCCTCGACGATGCGCCTGTTCCCCGTGCGCCAGCACCTGGTCGTCAACCGCCGGATCGCCCTCGACCCGCCGTCCGCCGTGGCGCACGCCGACTACGTCAACCCCATGCGGCTCGGCGAAGCAGGGGCGGGCCCGACCGCCCCCAACTTCGTGTGCGGCGGCCGCTACACCTTCGGTCTGCGGCACACCGGGACGGGCTGGCGGATCGCGGAGGTCCTCGTCCGGGAGAAGTGGCGCTCCTGAGCCGGGGCGGCGGAGGAGCGGAGGGCGTACGAGCGGGCAGGGCCATGGATGCGGGTGTATCCAAGAGTCATGGATGTTGCACGACGCCTGGAACAGTGGGGGCGGTCGTGGCGGCCCGGACATCTGCTGGTGGCCGCCATGCTCACGCTGATCCTGATGGTCACCGTCGTGGACATCATGTCACCGCCCGACGTCCATCTGGGGCCGTTCCTGGTCGCCGCCCCCGCGATCACCGCGTCGTTCGCGGGGGCCAGGACGACCGCGGTCGTCGGCGGCGTCGCGGTGGTCGCGCAGATCCTCGTGGCGGCGGTGCGCACGACGCCCCTGGACCTCAACCACTCGGCGCAGATCGCCACCCTGGCCCTGATGTCGGTGCTGGCGACCTTCTTCGCCCATCTGCGCGTGAAGCACGAGCAGCAGGTGACCCGGCTGCGCTCGGTGGCGGAGACCGCGCAGCGGGTGCTGCTGCGGCCCATCCCCCGGCGCATCGGGCCGCTGCGCATCGCCTCGGTCTACCTCGCCGCGGAGGCGGAGGCACAGATCGGAGGGGACCTCTACGCGGCCGTGCGCACGGACACCGGGACCCGGGTGATCGTGGGGGACGTCCGCGGCAAGGGCATGGAGGCCGTGAACGAGGCCGCCCTGACCCTGGGCGCCTTCCGCGCCGTGGCGCACCGGCAGGCGGAATTGCCGGCGCTGGTCCTGTGGCTGGAACAGGCGATCTCCTCCGACCTCACCGCTGAGGCCGGGCCGGCCGAGGACGAGGCGGAGTCCTTCGTCACCGCGGTCGTCGCCGACATCCCGGACGACGAGCCGGTGGTCCACCTCGTCACCTGCGGTCATCCCCCGCCGCTGCGGCTCCGCGAAGGCCGGGTGACCCCGCTCGACATGCCCGCGCCCGCGCCGCCGCTGGGGCTGACGCAGTTCGCCGGCGGGGAGCCCTCGGTGCGCACGTTCCCCTTCGAGCCGGGCGACACCCTGCTGCTGTACACCGACGGGGTCGTCGAGGCGCGCGACGTGGCCGGGGCGTTCTACCCGCTCACCGGACGGCTCGCGGGGCAGCCCGCCGGTGATCCCGAGGCGCTGGTGGAACGGCTGTGCACCGACCTGCTGTCCTACGCGGGCGGCTGCCTCGGCGACGACGCGGCGGTCCTGGCGATCAGCCGGTCGCCGGCCCTGGTGGCTGCGACGGGGCGCGCGGGCGGTCGCCCGCCCTCAACGCCGCCGCCTCCCCAGCAGGCGGCGCCCCCGGGGTGAACTCCCTTGACCGCCGCGGAGAGCGGCGGTCACCCGGCATCCCGGGGGGCGCTCGGGGTATCCGGTCTGTGACACGGGGAGACCACGACCGGAACAGACGAGAAGAGGGGGGAAGTCCGTGGCTCGGTTGGCGTTGCGCGGGCGTTCGTCGGAGGCAAGGCAAGAGGGGCGGCGGTCACCACTGGCCTCGCTGGCCCGGTGGGCGGCGATGGCGCTGGCGTTCGTGGCGATGGTCGCGTTCGGGGCGGTGCTGGCCCGCGCGACGCTGGTGCCGTCGTACGCCTCGGAGGGTCTCGCGCACGCGAACATGCACCCCGGCGCCTCGCTGCGCCAGTACTACGAGCGGTACACGGTGGCGGGCGCCGTACGGCAGGTCGGTGGGAACGTGCTGCTGGGCATGCCCTTCGGCGTGCTGCTCCCGGTGCTGGCACCGAAGGCGCGCGGGGCGCTGCGCGTGGTGGTGACGACGGGTCTGGTGATGATCCTCGTGGAGCTGGCGCAGGGCGCGGTGGTGCAGGGCCGCGCTTTCGACATCGATGACGTGATCATGAACACCACCGGTGCTCTGCTGGGCTACCTGCTCTTCGGGCGTCGCCTCGGCCGGGCCGTGCACGCCGTCCGTCCGGCGGCACCCGACCAGGCCGCGGCCCCGGCGGCGAAGCCCGCGGGCGGTACGAGAACGTCAAGGATCACGAAGGCGTTCGGGACGCGCGGGAGCGGTGCGGCCGGGAAGTCGGAGAAGTCCGGGAAATCCGGGAAATCCGGGAAGTCCGGCAGCACGGCGAAGGCCGGCAAGGGCGCCAAGGCCGCGCAGGCGGCGCCCCGCAAGTCGTTCCTGTCCTTCGGGACGGTGCGCCGCAAGGCCGCCCGGCGCTCCTGAACGGGGCCCGGGCACCCACCCGGGCCACCTGGCGCTCCGCCGCTGGTACGTCCCTGACCAGCGGCGGAGCCGCATGGAGTTCGTCACATCGGGGCCGGAAAGGCTTTCCCCCGAGCACGACCCTTTGTTACACAGAGTGGATTCATCCCCGATTGCCCCGGGAGCGAGCCACATGAACGACGACGACATCCCGGACCGCCTCCACGCGTTCGAGCTGGACTTCACCGACCACGAGACCCGCCGCCGGGCCGAGGTCCTCGCCGCCCTCGGCGACGACTGGGACCCGGTCGCCGTGCTGCGCGAGGAGGATGCGGCGTACCGGCTGCTCTACTCCGGCCTCGACGACGAGCAGGAGGCGGTGTACCGCACGCTCGTGGCGGCGGGCGTGCTGCCGCCCCGCGAGGGGTCCGGGGAGGACGACGGTGCTGCTTCCGATTGATCCCACGGCCGACCCCGGCCGCCGGGCGTGGGTCCCCTGCCCGCGCTGCGAGGACCACCGGGAGTGCGCCACCTGCGCCGCGGGCCGCAACTGCCCCGACCACTGGCGCTACTTGCTGTCGAACAAGGGGCCCGTGGTGCATCTGCAGTGCCCCGGCTGCACCCACATGTGGGCCTGGGACTCCGGTTTCGGCGCGCACCACCGCAACGGGGCCTGAACGCCGCGCGGCCGGGCCCTCCCCGGCAGGCGGCGGCCCGGCTGGTGTGCGAGGCTCGGGGTGTGGGCTGCCCCCGTCCGCGGGGAGCAACCGCGGACCCCTCAGGGAGGCGATCATGGAAACCGATGCCCTGACGGCCGGCACCCTGCGAGCACTGCGCGCGACCAGGCCGTATCCGGCGGTGTCGCTGACCATGCCGACGCACCGGCGCGAACCGGACAACGCCCAGGACGCCGTACGGCTGCGCAATCTGCTCGCCGAGGCCGAGCGCCGGATCGAGCACGATCCGGAGGCGTCCCGCCGCTCGCGGATGGCCATCAAGACGCAGCTGAAGGCCGCCGCCGCCGAAGTGGACCTGCGCTACTCGCTGGACGGGCTCGTCATGTACGCCACGGAACGGGACCACCAGATCTGGACGCTGCCCCGGGCCGTCCCCGAGCGCGTGGTGCTCAGCGACAGCTTCCTGACCCGCAACCTGGTCGCCGCGAAGGCCAGGGCCCTCCCGTACTGGGTGCTCACGGTGGCGGCCGACCGGGCGACCTTGTGGAGCGGCAGCGGCCAGTCGCTGCACCCGCAGGACGCGCAGGGCTTCCCCATGGAGCCGGACCCCGTGCAGTGGGACCCCGAGCGGCAGGAGCAGGTCGGGGACCACCCGAGCACCTTCCGGGACGAGGAGACGCGGCGCTTCCTGCGGTCCGTCGACGGCGCCCTCGCCTCCCTCCTGGCCGCCGACGGCCGGCCGCTGTTCCTGGTGGGCCTGCCGGACGCGGTCGCCCTGCTCAAGGAGGTCGGCACCGCCGCGGACGCCGCGGTGGCCGTCGTGCACAAGGGCGGCCTGGCCAACGGCCCCGCGCAGACGCTGCTCCAGGAACTCGCCCCGGCGCAGAAGGAGTTCGCCGAGCGGGAGACGGAACGGACCGGCCGCAGGCTGGTGGACGCCCGCAGTCGCAGGACCTTCGCGGCCGGGCTGGACGAGGTGTGGGAGTCCGTGTGCGAGGGCCGCGCCGAACTCGTCGTGGTCGAGGAGGACTTCCAGCGCACGGTGCGCCTGAGCGACGGTCACCTCACCCCGGTGGACGGTGACGGCCCGGAGGCGGGCGGCTTCGAGGACGGCATCCGCGAGGACATCGTGGACGAGTTGGTGGAGGCCGCGCTCGACAAGGGTGCCGAGGTCCGCTTCGTGGCGCCGGACAGCCTCGCCGAGCACGACCGGATCGCGGCGGTGCTGCGCTACTGAGCCCCGGCCGGGACGTCACCCGGGGCCGCTGTGGGCGCCGCGGCCCCGGTGACCCGTGTCAGGGTGTCAGGGTGTCGGTGAGCTGTCAGGACGCCTCGACGGCGGCCTTGATCCGCTGCCCGAACGCCGGGGCGTCCTTGCGTGCGGCGCTCAGGGCCAGGCCCACCAGCAGCTTCCCGATACCGTGCCCCTCCAGGTGGTTGAAGATCCGCACCCGGGTGGTGGTCTCGGAGACCGGCTGCAGGTCGTAACCGCCCTCGGCGGTGACCAGGTTCTTCGACTGCTCGGTCCAGCGGATCCGGTTGGGCGGGTCGAACTCGGTGATCCGGAACTCCCGGTGGGACTTCATCCCGGCGTCCTTCACGATGCTGGTGAACACCGTGCCGACCGCCGTCGGGGCGTCGGGCGTACGCAGGATCTCCTGTACGCGGGGGCTGAACTTGGGGTCGTTGCGCCCGTCGGCGAGGAAGGCGAAGACCTCCGCCACGGGACGGTCGACCTCGACGACCGCCTCGAATTGACCGCCCATGTCGCTCCTTGATGGCTCGTTGGATCGCCGGCTCCGGCCGACCCAGCCACGATAGAGCGCCTCGCCACCCCGGGCACGTCCGCGCGTTCCGGATCGTCGCCGCGCGCGGTGAGCGCTGCGGCTCCCCCGCACGTATGGAAGGCCGGGTCCCCTCTCGGGACCCGCGGCAGCCAATGCCGGTGACCTGCAGGTACGGAAGCGGATGTAGGGGGCACGTTGAGGCGCACACGGCGTCAGGTGCAGCGCGCGCTGCGGCTCGTGGCCGTCGCGGGAGTGGTCTGCGGCGGAGTGATGATGTCGCAGGCCTTCGGGGCGGCCCCCGACGGCACGCGGACCGGGAGCGGCAGCCAGGTGCTGGACGCCCCGGACGGCGCGCAGGGCGGGCAGGGCGCGGCGGACGCCGCGGGCCTGGCCAGAGACCTGGCGGCGCGCCTCGGCGATGCCCGGACCGGCGGCAGCTGGGTGGACGCCGAGGGCCGCCCGGTGGTCGCCGTGACGGACCAGGGCACCGCGGCCGAGGTCGCCAGGGCGGGCGCCCGGGCGGAGGTAGTCCGCTACAGCATGCGCGACCTGAAGGACGCGGCCGGCGAACTGCGCGAGGCCCCCCGCGTGCCCGGAACCGCCTGGTCGGTCGACCCGGTCTCCAACGAGGTCCTGGTGCTGGCCGACAGCACGGTCTCCGCCGACGAGTGGGCGCGCCTGCAGTCCGTCGCGGACGGCATCGGCGGGCAGGTCCGCATGGAGCGCACCGGGGCCGACTTCACGACCAGGACCGCGGGGGCCGCGCCGATCCTGACCCGGGGCAGCCGCTGTTCCGCGGGCTTCAACGTCACCAACGGGACGACCGACTTCATCCTGACGGCCGGTCACTGCGGCCCGCCGGGCACCGCCTGGTTCGCCGACAACCAGGGGACCAGGCCCGTCGGCACCACCGTCTCGACCTCCTTCCCCGGCGGCGACTTCTCGCTCGTGCAGTACCAGAACGACGGCTCGGACCACAGCAGCGTCGTCGGGGTCGGCGCGGGCCGTGTGGTCCGGATCACCGGCGCGGCCGACCCGTTCGTGGGGCAGGAGGTCTTCCGCAGCGGCAGCACTTCGGGGCTGCACTCCGGTCAGGTGACCGGCCTGAACGCGACGGTCAACTACCCCGAGGGGACGGTCAGCGGTCTCATACAGACCTCCGTGTGCGCCGAGCCCGGCGACAGCGGCGGCCCGTTGTTCGCGCAGGGCTTCGCACTCGGGATCACCTCGGGCGGCAGCGGCGACTGCACGGCGGGCGGCATCACCTTCTTCCAGCCGGTGAGCTCGGCGATGGCGGCGCTCGGCGTGAGCCTGCCGCGCGCCACGGACAGCGGTGACGCCCCGGCGCCGGCCGCCGGTGGCGACGCACCGGGCGCGCCGCCGGCCGCCTCCGCCGGTGCGCCCACCCGTGAGGCGGGCGGGGGCACGGGGGGCGGCTCCGGCGGCACAGGCGGCCCCGGCAACGGTCAGGGCGCGCAGCAGGCGGCCCCGGGGGCCCCCGCCGCCCCGACGGCCCCGGGTGGCGCGCCGGTCTACCCGGGGACCGCGAGCGATCAGACATCGCTGGGCGCGATCGGCAGCGGGGGCGGCATCGGCCCCGGTCTGCTGATCGTCGCCGTCAGCTGCCTCGCGTTCCTGGCCACGCGGTGGATCCGTCCCGCCGCGGGAGCCGGTGGAGGCTACGGCTCCGGACGCTGGGACTGACCGGCCGCCGCGAGCGGGCCGGGGCGGAGGATCATGGAGGTATGACCACTTCACCTCGCGCCCGCGCCTTCGACCGGGCTGCCGGACGGTACGCCGCGAACCGCCCCTCGTACCCGCCGGCCCTCCTCGACGCCGTCGAGGAGCTGGCGGGCCGCCGGCTGCGCGGTGCCCTGGTCGCCGACGTGGGCGCGGGGACGGGCATCGCCACCGCGCTGCTGCACAAGCGCGGTGCCCGGGTGGTGGCCGTGGAGCCGGGCGACGGCATGGCCGCGGAGCTGCGCCGCAACCTGCCGGACGTCGCACTGGTGCGCGGGGACGGCGACCGGCTGCCACTGGCCTCCGGCGCCTTCGACTTCGTGACGTACGCGCAGGCCTGGCACTGGACCGATCCGCGGCGGTCGGTGCCGGAAGCGCTGCGGGTGCTGCGGCCGGGCGGCGCGTTCGCGCTGTGGCGCAACGACCCCGACATGTCGGTGCCGTGGATCGCCGCCGAGCAGGAGCGGCTGGGCGGCTTCTTCGGAAAACTGTCCCATCCCCGCTCGGGGCGGCTGCCGGACGGGCCGGGTTTCACCGAGCACCGGCTGCCGTGGTCCCGGCGGGTGCCCGTCGAGGTGCATCTGGCGAACCTCGGCACCCAGTCGGCCTTCCTGGTGCTCGGCGAGGAACGCGCCGACGCCTTCCTCGCCGCCGAACGGGAGCGTCTGCTGCGGCACTTCCCGGACGGCGTGGTCGAGGAGCACTACGTCGTGACCTTGGTCCTCGCGATCCGCTGACGCCCGGCCCGGCCGGCCCCGGACGCCCCGGGCCGCCCGCGGTTGATCAGGACGACGCCCGCGATGCCGATCGCCCCGCCCGTCAGTTCGGTGGGCCGGGGGGTCTCGCCGAGCCACACGAAGGCGACGAGGAGGGCCACCGGCGGTACGAGGTACAGGGCCGCCGTGGAGGTCGCGAGGCTGAGCCGGGCGACCGCGTACCCCCAGATCACGAAGCCCAGCGCGGACGGCAGCAGGCCGAGGTAGACCGCCGAGGCGAGGGCGGAGCGGGGGGCGTGGGCCGCCGCCCGCACGGTGCCGGGGGCGAGCGGCAGCAGCATCAGGGTGCCGGCCCACATGGCGTAGCACGCGACCTCCAGCCCGGTGTGGCGGCGTAGCAGCGGTTTGGTGGCGGCGTGGTAGACGCCCTGGACGACGGCGGCGCCGAGGACGACGAGCGCACCCGCGGTGAAGTGCGCGCCGCCGCGGGCGAGGGCGATGACGGTTGCCCCGCCGATCGCCACGAGGCTGCCCGCGACGACGGTGCGGGTCAGCGGTTCGCCGAGGAAGGCCGTCGCGAGGAGCACGCTGAAGGCGGGGGCGATGGCGACCAGCAGGCTGGCGGTGCCCGCGGGGACGTGGACCTCGCCCCAGTTGAGCAGCAGTTGGTACGCGGCCATGCCGGTCAGGCCGCACAACGCGATGAGCGGCAGGTCGCGTCGCCGCGGCCGGCGGACGCCGAGGAGGGGTGCGGCCACGGCGAGCGCGGCGGACGCCACGGCCAGCCGCAGGAAGGACAGGCCGGCGACCCCCAGCCCCTCCAGGCCGACGCGGATGGCGGGGAACGCCGAGGCCCACAGCACGACGGTACCGGCGAGGGCGAGGGCGAGGACTGGGTGCGAGGGGGCGGGAGGCTTCACGTGTCCCACTGTCCCGACTAGGATGGAAAAGATCCAGTTACTCTTTCTTTCACAAACGAGAAGGTTAGCTTTATGCTCGACGTCCGCCGGCTGAGCCTGCTGCGGGCCTTCTCGGTGCACGGCACGGTCGCCGCCACGGCCGAGGCGCTGCATCTGACCGGCCCCGCCGTCTCCCAGCAACTCGCCGCGCTGGAGCGGGAGACCGGGGTCCCGGTCCTGGAGAAGCGAGGCCGCACGCTGCGGTTGACCCCGGCCGGGCGGCTGCTGGTGGAGCACGCGGAGGTGATCCTCGGGGATCTCGCCTCCGCCGAGGCAGCGTTGGACAGGCTCCGCGGGGGCGCCGGCGGCCCCGTCCGCGTCGCCGCCTTCCCGTCTGCGGCGCGCACCCTGCTGCCGGAGGTGTGGCGGCTGCTCGCCGACGGCGATGCCGGCGGCGGGGAGGGTGCGGGCGCGAGTGCCGGGTCGGGTGCCGGCGCCCTTGCTCCGACCGGGCTCAGGATCGCCGAGCACGAACCCGGCGCGGCGGTGGAGCTGCTGCGGCGCCGCGAGGCCGACATCGCCGTCGTCCACGCGTACAGCCTGCTGCCGCGCGAGGTGCCCGCCGGCTGCGAACAGCACCATCTGATGGAGGACCCGGTGCTGCTCGCCGTTCCTCCCGCGCTCGCCGCCGAACACGGCCTGGCCCCGGGCGAGGCCCTCGACCTGGCGCTCCTCGCCGGGCAGGAATGGCTCATGCCCGGGCCGGACACCTCCTGCCACGAACTGACCCGGCGGGCCTGCGGCGCGGCCGGATTCGTGCCCCGGCCGGTGGCGCTGGCCAGTGACTTCTCGGTCCTCACCGCCCTCGTCGCGGCCGGTGCGGGTGTGGCGCTCGTCCCGCGGCTGGCACTGCCCGCCGCCCTGGACGGCGTCAGCCTGCACCCGCCCGCGCACCCGGTGACCCGTACGGTCTCGGCGCTGCTGGCCGCCGGCACCGCGGGGCAGCCGCCGTTGCGCCGCGTGCTGGAGTGTCTGGTGGCCGCGGCGGGGCGGCACGCCTAGCGTGGGCGGAGCGGCACCGGGGGACCGCCCGGCACAGGAACCGAGGGAGCACGCATGAAGAGCGCAGATCTGCTCGCCGACGCCTTCGGCAGGATCCAGGAGACCGTGCACGAGTCCGTCGACGGCATGCCCCTGGACGCCCTGCACGCGCGGCCCGACAAGGGGGCGAACTCGATCGCCTGGCTGATCTGGCACCTGACGCGCATTCAGGACGACCATGTGGCCGGCGTCGCGGGCACCGAGCAGCTGTGGACCACCGGCGGCTGGGCCGACCGCTTCGGCCTGCCCTTCGCACCGTACGACACCGGCTACGGCCACCGCCCCAAGGACGTCGCCGCGCTGCGCGTCGCGTCGGGCGAGCTGCTGACCGGCTATCACGACGCGGTGTACGAGCACACCCTGGGCTACCTGCGGACGCTGCGCGAGACGGACTTCCCGCGCGTCGTCGACACCAGCTGGGATCCGCCGGTGACGCTCGCGGTACGGCTGGTCAGCGTGGTGTCGGACGACCTGCTGCACGCCGGGCAGGCCGCGTTCCTGCGCGGCTGCGTGGAACGCGGCGCGCTCTAGCGGCGGTCAGACGCCCGGTCCGGCGTCGGCGCGGCCGTACTGCAGCAGCACGACCCCGTTGCCGAAGGTCTGCGCCCCGGCGAGCCGGAGGGCGGTGAGCGTGTCGGAGTCGGGGAAGACCGGCCTGCCCCGGCCCAGCACGACCGGGTGGACGTAGATCCGGTACTCGTCGACCAGTCCCAGCCGCAGGAACGAGGCGGCGAGGTCGGCACCGCCGAGCACCAGGTCGCCGCCCGGCCGCGCCTTGAGCTCCATGACCTCCTCGGCGACGACGTCGCGCACGATCGTGGCGTTCCAGTCGGCCCGCTCCAGCGTCCGCGAGTACACGACCTTCGGCATGTCGCGCCAGATCCCGGCGAACTCGGCGACGGCGGGGCTGCTCTCCGGATCCGCGTCGGCCGTGGGCCAGTAGGCGGCCATGAGCTCGTGCGTGACGCGGCCGCTCAGGAAGCCGCCCATCGTCTTCAGCCGCTCGTTCATGTGGAGGTGCAGTTCCTCGTCCACGCGGTGCCAGTCGATCTCACGGTCGGGCCCCTCGAAGTAGCCGTCGAGGGACACCGCCATCTGCAGGATGATCTTTCGCACGGGGGTCCTCCCCTGGGTTGCCTACGACCCACCGGACGATACGCCCCGGGGGCCACCGGGTACGCCCTTCACGGGCGCGCGCCGGCGGTGCCGGAGGTGGTCCCCGCCGGTTCCTCGACGGCGCCGAGCGGGGCGGCCAGGGACTCCAGGCTGCGCCGCTCGGCGCGTACGCCGATGGCCGCCTCGACCAGGCCCGCGAGGGTCATCAGGGCCGCGCCGAGGCAGAAGGCGAGGGTGGTGTCGCCCGGCTCGCCGCTGCCGACCAGGCCGTTGAAGAGCAGGGGGCCGGTGATGCCGCCGAGGGCGGTGCCGACGGCGTAGAAGAAGGCGATGCACAGCGCCCGGGTCTCCAGCGGGAAGATCTCGCTGACCGTCAGGTAGGCCGCGCTGGCGCCCGCGGAGGCGAGGAACAGCACCGCGGTCCAGCAGGCCGTCATGGTGACCGCGCTGAGGGCGCCCTGCTGGAACAGCCAGGCGGTGCCGAACAGGAGCAGGCCGGAGCCGACGTAGCTGCCGGTGATCATCGGCTTGCGGCCCACGGAGTCGAAGAGGTGACCGAGCAGCAGCGGGCCGAGGAAGTTGCCGACCGCGATGACGGCGAAGTAGTAGCCGGTGTCGCCGTTCGGCACGTCGAAGAAGGTCGTGAGGATGACCGCGTAGCCGAAGGTGACGGCGTTGTAGAGGAAGGCCTGGCCGGAGAAGAGCGCGAGGCCGAGCAGGGTGCGGCGCGGGTACTCGCGGGTGACGGTGCGGGCGATGGTGAGGAAGCCCAGTTCGCCGCGCGGGCGGATGAGGATGCTCTCGCCCGGCTCCGGCAGGGGCTTGCCGCTCTCCTCTGCCACCGTACGCTCGACGTCGGCGACCAGGCGCTCGGCCTCCTCCGCCCGTCCGTGGATGAACAACCAGCGCGGGCTCTCCGGCACATGACGGCGCACCAGCAGGATGACCAGCCCCAGGACGACGCCGATGCCGAAGGCGAGCCGCCAGCCGACGTCGCCGGCGAACAGCGAGGTGTCCAGCAGGGCGATGGACGCGAACGCGCCCACGGCGGCGCCGATCCAGAAACTGCCGTTGATGATCAGGTCGATCCGGCCGCGCACCCGGGCCGGGATCAGTTCGTCGATCGCCGAGTTGATGGCGGCGTACTCGCCGCCGATGCCGAAGCCGGTGAAGAAGCGGCACAGGATGAAGAACCAGGCGGTCCACGACACAGCGGTGACCGCCGTGGCCGCGAGGTAGACGGCCAGGGTCACCATGAACAGCTTCTTGCGGCCGAGCCGGTCGGTCAGCCTGCCGAAGAACAGCGCGCCCAGACAGGCCCCCGCGACGTACACCGCGGCCGCCAGCGTGGTGACCTGGGCGGTGCTGATGTCGATGCCGCTGCCCTGCTCGGCCAGCCGGCCCGCCATGTTGCCGACGATGGTGACCTCGAGGCCGTCGAGGATCCACACGGTGCCCAGGCCGATGACGATGCGCCAGTGCCAGCGGGTCCACGGCAACCGGTCCAGCCGGGCCGGCACATCGGTCCGCAACGCTCCCGGCGGGTCGGCGTGAGCCGTCGACGCTGACATGGCCACCTCCGTGAACGAGCCGTTCTGTCCGGAAGCGCGCCTTCCCCCGCCGGGGGCGTTCATGCTGCGGGCGGTCAGCCGTAGAAGTTGCGCTCCCAGCGGTGCCGGGCCAGGACCGCGAGTTGTTCCGGCGTCAGGGGGCGGCCGTCGCTCAGCGCGGTGTTCCGCTCGACGTTGCGCACCGACCGCATGCCGGGGATGACGGTGGAGACCGCGGGGGCGCTCAGCACGAACCGCAGGGCGGTCTCCGCCAAGTCATCCGGGTCGATGCCGAGGTCGGCGACGATGGCGTCCACGCGCCGCTCCACCTGCGCGGGGCGGTCGTCACGGAAGTAGCGGTTGCGGAAGTCCCCTTCGGGGAAGGTGGTCCCGGCGGTGATCCGGCCGGTGAGGCCGCCCTCGTCGAGGGCCACCCGGACGATGACGCCGACCCCGTGCTCCTGGCAGGCGGGGAGCAGCGCGTCCGCCGGTGCCTGGTCGAAGACGTTGTAGATCACCTGCACCGTGTCCACGACCCCGCTGCGGACCAGGGCGAGGGCGTTGTCCGGCTCGTGGTCGTTGACCGACACCCCGAAGAGGCGGATCTTGCCCTCCTTCTTCAGGTCGGCGACGGTCTCCGCCCAGTCCCCGCGGCCGACCCACTCGTCGCTCCAGACGTGGAACTGGAGCACGTCGAAGTGGTCGAGCCCGGCGGCCCGCAGGCTGGTCTCGAGGCTCTCGCGGATGTGGTCGCCGGGGAACGCCTCCGCCGGGTCCACGCCGTCGGGGGCGGGCCACAGGCGGTTCTTCGGCGGGACCTTGGTGGCCACGAGGATCTCGTCACCGGCCCGGGCGCGGTCGCGGACGACCCGTCCGACGATGCGCTCGCTCTCGCCGTAGCCGCGTGCGGTGTCGATGAGGTTCACCCCGAGGTCGACGGCCCGGTTCAGGGCGCGCAGGGACTCGTCCTCGGTCGCGCCCACCCACGCGGACGCGCCGATCCCCCAGGCTCCGTAGCCGATCTCCGACACCCGCAGCCCGCTGCGTCCCAGGTCCCGGTAGCGCACAGTCGTCCTCCACTCGGTGCCGTCACCCGCGGAGCGGTCTCCGCAGCCACGACGATAGGCGACCGGCCCGCACAAGGTCATCAGGGTTCCTTCGCGGCGCCGTCGGCGGTGACCGCGCACATACCCCAACGGGGCCCGGGACGCGGCGCATTCGGCGATTCCGGGCGTTCGGACCACCGGCGGGTCCTAGCGTGGTCGGCCCAGTACGGATGACGGGGGGAGAACAGGGGGACCGCTGTGCCGAACCCGTCCGGCGGAGGACCGCCGCGGCGCCGCATGATCGAGCCGACGCGCGTCATCACCGCGCGGGAGACGCCCGGTGGGCCGGACGAGCCGTGGGAGGAGTCCCTCGGCCTCTTCCGCCCCGCCGGCGGTGCCGCCCCGCCCCCGGACGGCGGCCCTGACACCCAGCCGCTGCCCCGCACCGGACCACCCCCGCGACGGGCCGCGCCCCAGACCTCGGATCCCCGGGCCGCGGACCTCCGGGCCCGCACCCGTACGCCACCGCCCCGGCGCTACCCCCGCACCCCGCGCGCGCTGCGCGTCGCGCTGCTCACCGGCACCGGCGGCGCCGCCGGATTCGCGCTCGCCCTCGCCCTGTTCTCCCCCGGCGTCCTCCACCCCGGTACCCCGCAGGGCGCCGCCCCCGCCTCCCCCTCCGCACCCGGCGCACCCACGGCCGCCGGTCCCGGCTCGCCCGGTGCCGGCGCGATCGGCGGGGTGCTCCGGCAGGGCGACACCGGACCGGCCGTCAGCGAGCTCCAGGCCCGGCTGCTGCGGATCCCGGACGTCTACGCGGACGGTGCCGTCGACGGCCGCTTCGACGGGCGCCTCGCCGCGGCCGTCGCCCGCTTCCAGGTCTGGTACGGCGTCCGCGGCGACGAGAGCGGTGAGTACGGCGACGCCACGCGCCGCGACCTGGAGTCCCGTACGTCGCTCGCCTCGGGCTGAACCCGCCGCCGCGCGGTCCCGCCGGGCGGCCCCTTCGCGACAGGTGAGGAGGCCGAACGCCTTATAGATTGGTTGCGTGGCCCTGCCGGACACGGGGGACGACGAGCACGCCGTGGCGACACCGCCGATCGACTACGCGGCGCTGTTCGCGGCGACCCCGAGCCCGTACCTGGTACTGGACGCGGCGCTGGTGATCGTGGGCGTCAACCAGGCGTACCTGGCCGCGACCAAACGCACCCGGGACGACCTGATCGGCCAGTACATCTTCGACGCGTTCCCCGACAACCCGGACGACCCGCTGGCCGACGGGGTGCGCAACCTCAGCGCCTCCCTGCAGCGGGCCCTGACCTGCCGCGAGCCCGACACGATGGCGCTGCAGAAGTACGACATCCCGGTGATGGCCGATCCCGGGAGGTTCGAGGAGCGCTGGTGGAGCCCGATCAACACCCCCGTCCTCGGGCCGGACGGCACCGTCGCATGGATCATCCACCGGGTGGAGGACGTGACCTCGTTCGTCCAGGCCCGCCGCCACCGGCACGGGCTGCAGGGCTCGGACCTGAGCGAGCGGGAGCAGGCGATGGAGGCCGAGCTGTACGCGCGGGCCCGGGAGCTGCAGCGCCTCAACGACCAGCTGCGCGAGGCCCACGCCCGCGAACGGCAGGTCGCCCTCACGTTGCAGGAGGCCATGCTCCACTCGCCGGACCTGCACCAGCACGAGGACATCGCGGTGCGCTACCTGCCGGCCGCGGGCTCGCTCAACGTGTGCGGCGACTGGTACGACGTGGTCAACCTCTCGCCGAACTGCTACGCGGTGGCGGTCGGCGACGTCGTGGGCCACGGCCTGGAGGCCGCCAGCGTCATGGGGATGCTGCGCAGCGCGCTGAGCGCGGCCATGCGCACCGTCGACGGTCCCGCCAAGGCCCTGGAGGTCGTCGGCCTGTACGCCCGCTGCGTCGAGGGTGCCGTGGCCACCACCGCCGTCAGCGCGCTGATCGACAAGGAGCGGCACACGATCAGCTACAGCAGCGCCGGGCATCCGCCGCCCGTGCTGCTCCACGGCGACGGCACCTGCGAACTGCTGGACCAGGCCACCGACCCGCCCCTGGGTGCCCGCCCCGCCCACGTCGCCCGACCGCAGGCGGCTTTGTCGTACCGCCCGGGGGACACGCTGGTGCTCTACACCGACGGCCTGATCGAGCGCCGCAGGGAGGACATCTACACGGGCCTGGCCCGGCTGACCTCCGCACTCGCCGAGACGCCCGGGCTCGGCGCCGAGCGGCTCGCGGACGCCCTGCTGGCCCGGCTCGGCGTCACCGGAGGCGCGGCCGACGACATCGCGCTGGTCACCCTGCGCCTGTGAGGCGCGGGCGGGGCCGGACCGCGCGGTGGCCGGGGGGTCCGGCCCGGCCTACCGTGATCTGAAGGGGTCCGGCGTGTCGTGGACCTGAGGAACGAGGAGGCCGCGGGTGCCCGGTCGCGGTGCGCTGGAGTGGCTGCGGGCCCGTGATCCGGGCCTCCGGGCGGTGCGCCGTTCGGTGCGGGTGACCCTCGTGGCGTGCCTGAGCTTCTACGTCGCGCGCTACGGCTTCGGCGAGCCGGTCGTCGCCATCTACGCCCTCTTCGGCGCCGTGGCCTCCGGTGCCCTGTCCTACGTGCCCGGTACGCCGGTCGAGCGCGCCCGCACCCTGCTGGCCGCGCTGCCGGTGGCCGCGTTGCTGATCGCCCTGGGCACGGCACTGGCCGTCAGCGACTGGACGGCGGCGCTGGGGATGCTCGGGGTCGGGTTCGCGGTGACGTACGCGGGGGTGGGCGGACCCAAGCTGGTGGGGCTCGCCAACGGGCTGCAGCTGTTCTACATCCTGCCGTGCTTCCCCCCGTACCAGCCGGAGTCGCTGGGCCTGCGCCTGTGCGGCCTGGTGGTCGGCGTGCTGCTGATGGCCGCCGCCGAGGTGTGGGTGTGGCCGGATCCGTCGCCGAGCCGCTACCAGGACCGGCTCGCCCACGCGTGCGAGACCGCGGCGAAGGCGCTGCAGTCGCTGGCGCTCGAGCCGCCGGTGGTGACCGAGCGACTGGAACGCCTGCTGGAGACGGCGCAGCAGTTGCGCATGAGCCACGTGCCGAAGGACGAGCGCCCGGCGTCGGCGGGGGCACGCGACCGGGCGCTGTGCCAGGGGGCCGCGTACCTGCGGCACCTGCTGGCGCAGACCGGGCAGTTGGCCGAGGACGCGGCGGAGCGCACACCGGCCCCCGACGCCGCCCGGTCGCGGATGCTGCTGGCCTCGGCAACCGCCTGCCACAGCGCCGCCCGGGCGCTGAAGGGCGAGGCCCCGGCGCCGCTCGTCGCCCCGTGCGCGGCCGCCGCGGCGGCCTTCGAGGAGCGCCGGGTCCGCCGGCCGGTGTCCGGAGCGACCTCCGCCACGACGGTGCGGGACGGGGCGATCGCGCTCGACATCGCGTACACCGCGGCCTTCCTGGTCACCTCCGTGCGGATCGCGCTCGGCGCGCCGGTGCCGCCCGGCACGACACGGCCCGAGGAGCGGCTGGGGCCGTTCTGGTACGCGGGGCAGTCGCCGGTCGCCCTGTACGGGCACCGGATGCGGGCCCATCTCACGCCGCGCTCGGTCTACTTCCAGAACGCCGTGCGCATCGCACTGGCCCTCGCCGCGGCGCGGCTGATCGCGGGCGGGCTCGACCTGTCGCACGGCTTCTGGGCGCTCCTGACCACGTTGACGGTGATGCGCACCAGCGCCGCCGGCACCCGTACGACCGTGGTCCCCGCGGTGCGGGGCACGCTGGTGGGGGCCGGGGTGGCCGCGCTGCTGCTGTTGCTCGTGGGCGACCACACGCCGGTGTACGCGGTCATGATGGCGCCCGTCTTCTTCCTGGCGTTCACGGCGGGGCCGGTGCTCGGTCTCGGCTGGGGCCAGGCGTTCTTCACCGTCGCGGTGGCCTCCGCCTTCACACAGATCGCCCCCTCGGGTCCGGAGCTCGCCGCGTTCCGGATCGCGGACGTGGTGACGGGTGCGCTGACCGGCATCGTCGTCGGGCTGCTGGCCTGGCCGCGGGGCGGCACGGGCGAGCTGGGGCGGGCCTGTTCGCGTCTGCTGGACCAGGGCACCCTGGCGGTCACCCGGATCACCGAGTGCATCACCGGGACCGGGACGGTGGGCGACGCGCTGTCCAGGGCCCGGCTCGCCCAGCTGATCGCGGAGGCGAGCTACGCGCAGTTCGCCACCGAACGCGACACCCCCGGTACGGGGCCCGCGCTCCCGACGGACTTCCAGGCGATCATGCTGGCCGGGAACCGGGTCCTCACCATGGGGCAGACCCTGGTCGACCACTGCCCGCCGGGCGCGCTGGCCGCGTGGCCGCTCAGCGCCGCGCACCTGCGGGACGCGGCGCACCATCTGCGGCTGACCACACTGCCGCTGACGTACGACCTGCGCTCGGGCACGATGCGTCCGGCACCCGTCGAGTCCCCGCTGCGGAGCGTGCCGACGGACCGCACGGTCATCGCGGACGTCTGCGCCGCCTCGGGCGGCCGGGCACCGGACCCGCTGCTGTACTACGCCGTCGACGCCGCGATCTGGCTGGCCAGCCTCCAGCGGGTGGTCACCGCGATCAGCCGGCCGGCGGAAGATCCGGCAGCAGTGCCGGGTTGACGACCGCGAGGATCGTGGCGACGTCCTCGCGGGGCACCGCGGGCCACAGGATCGCCCGGGCCCCGCGGTACTTGGCGGCCAGCCGCAGCCGCTGCGCCTCGTCGAGGCGCGCGGCCCGGTCCGGGTGGCTGTTGTGGGCGTTGTCGGCGATCTTCACCAGGGCCGCGTCCCGGCCGGCGGCGATCCGGCGCAGTTTGTCCTCGTAGGGCACGCCCGGCTGGTTGGTGACCTGCTCGACGATGCCGACGACCCGCTCCGGGACGCCGGCGGCGCGCAGCCGACCGGCGGTCCAGGGGGTGTCCTCGATGACGTCGTGCAGGAGTCCGGCCATCTGGAGGTCCGGGCCGAAGGCGGCGAGCCCCGCCGCGACCGCCCGGACGTGCTCGATGTAGGGCACGCCGATGCGGTCGGTCTGGCCCTCGTGCGCCAGGCGCGCCAGGGCCTCGGCGTCGGCCACGCTGTTCACCCTCATGGCACCCCATCCTCGGGGGCGCCGGGCGGCCCGGTCCAGCCTCAGCCCAGCGCGGCGAGCAGGCGCTCGGCCAGCGGACCGGAGGAGGCCGGGTTCTGACCGATGATCAGGTTACGGTCGGTCACCACGTGGGGCGTCCACGGCTCGCCCTCCTGGAAGTCCGCGCCGAGGGCGACCAGACGGTCCTGCAGGAGCCAGGGGGCGCGGCCGGCGAGCCCTCCCTGGATCTCCTCGGCGTTGGTGAAGCCGGTCAGCCGGTAGCCCGCGAACGGCCAGCCGCCGTCCGCGCCTTCGGCGGCGAGCAGGGCCGCGGGGCCGTGGCAGACGACGCCGAGCGGCTTGCCCGAGCCGAGCGCGGCGGTCAGCAGGCGTCCGGAGACCGGGTCGACGGCGAGGTCCTCCATCGGTCCGTGGCCGCCGGGGTAGAACACGGCGGCGTAGTCGTCGAGGTCCGCCTCCTCCAGCTTGATCGGGCGCCGCAGCACCGTCATCGCCTCCAGTTCCTCGGCGACGGCCCGGGCGCCCTCCTCCCCGCCGTTGAACTCGGCGGCCAGGCTCCCCCGGTCCACGGCCGGCACGACGCCGCCCGGGGTGGCCACCACGACCTCGTGACCCGCGGCGGTGAGGATCCGGTACGGGGTCACGGCCTCCTCGGCCCAGAAGCCGGTGGGGTGCTCGGTGCCGTCGGACAGCGTCCACGACGAGGCGCCGGTCAGGACGAACAGGATCTTCGCCATGTCAGGTCTCCTTGGTGTGCTCGGTTGCCTCCGGACCGCGTCGGAGCGGGCCGGACGGCTCGACGGTAGGGCGGACCTCCCATTGGCATCCAATAGGATCGCCGTCATGAGCCATACGCTTTCCAATGGGTCGCCGGGAATACGCTCCGGGCGCGGGGGCGGGGGCCCGAGAGGGGGGTCGCTGGACCTGACGCTGCTGCGCACCTTCCTGGCGGTGCACCGCGCCGGTTCCTTCACCGCGGCCGCGCGGCTCCTGGGGCTCTCCCAGCCGACGGTCACGACCCAGATCCGTACGCTCGAAGGCCAACTGGACCGCGAACTCTTCGAACGGCTGCCCCGCGGCGTCGCCGCCACGCCCTTCGCCGACGAGCTCGCCGGACGGGTGGCCGGGCCGCTCGACGCGCTCGCCGCCGTCGCCGACCGCGGGCACGGCGACGCGGACCTCCCCGCCGAGCCGGTCCGCCTCGGCGGCCCCGCGGAGCTGCTGTGCGAGCGCGTGCTGCCCGCGCTCGCGCCGCTCGTCGAGCGCGGCGTACGGCTGCGGATCGGCACCGGGCTCACCGACGTCCTGCTGGAGTCGCTGCGGGCCGGACAGCACGACCTGGTGATCTCCACGCACCGCCCGCGCGGGCGCCTGCTCAGCGCCGTGCCCCTGATGGACGAGGAGTTCGTGCTGGTGGCCGCCCCGTCCCGGGCCGCCCGGCTGGACGTGGCCTCCGGCGGGCCCGGCGCGCTGAGCGGCGTCCCGCTCGTCTCGTACGCCGAGGACCTGCCGATCGCGCGCCGCTACTGGCGCCATGTGTTCGGCCGCCGTCTCACCGGCCAGGCCGCGGTGACCGTCCCGGACCTGCGCGGCGTGCTCGCCACCGTCGCCGCGGGCGCGGGCTTCACCGTCCTCCCCCGCTACCTGTGCGCCGCCGCCCTGGCGGAGGGCACCCTGGTCCCGCTGCTCGACCCCGACGACCCGCCCATCAACACCGCCTACCTCGTCCAGCGCCCGGGCGCCGACCACCACCCGCACCTCGGCCTCGTCCGCGACCTGCTGCTGCGCGAGGCCCGCGCCTGGTGAGGCGCGGCGCCGCCGGGGGCGCATGCTTGAGTCTCCCGCGGCGGGAGACCCCAGGATGGCGGACATGGATGACGACACCCTCCACACCATCGGTGAGCTGGCCCGGCTGACCGGTCTGACCGTGAAGACCATCCGGTACTGGTCGGACACCGGAGTGGTGCCGCCGACCGATCGGACACCCGCCGGCTACCGGCTCTACGACCGGGCCGCGCTGGACCGTCTGGCCCTCGTGCGCACGCTGCGCGACCTCGGCATCGACCTCGCGGCCGTCCACTCCATCCTGGACAGGAAGGTCACCGTCGCCGAGGTCGCCGCGGCCCACGCCGAGGCGCTGGAGGTGCAGATCCGCACCCTGCGGGTCCGCCAGGCGGTGCTGCGGACGGTCGCGGGGCGCGGGGCCTCACCACAGGAGACGGAACTGATGCACCGACTCGCCACCCTCTCGGACCGTGAACGCCGCCGCCTCGTCGACGAGTTCGTCGACGACATCGTGAGCGGCATCGACGTCGACCCCGGTTTCCCGGCCATGATGCGCGCCGCGATGCCCGAACTCCCCGACGACGCCTCGCCGGAGCAGGTGGGCGCCTGGGTGGAGCTGGCCGAGCTGATCCAGGACGAGGACTTCAGGGCCGGCGTCCGCCGCGCCGTCGCCGACCAGAGCCGCGCCCTCGCGGAGGGCGGGCAGCCGGACCCGGCGGCTGCCCGCCGGACGGCCGAGTTGCTGCGGGAGCGTGCGGGCGGCGCCGTGGCGGCGGGCATCGGCCCGGCCTCGTCGGCGGCCCGCCCTGTCGTGGAGGAACTCGTCCGCGCGTACGCGGAGTTGTCCGGCCGGGCGGACGGCCCGGAGTTCCGGGGCTGGCTGGCCGAGCGGCTGGAGATCTCGCACGACTCCCGTTACGAGCGCTACTGGCAGCTGCTGGCGCGGGTGGGCGGCCACGAGGCACCGCCCGCGCTGGCCCCGGCGGTCGCGTGGCTGACGGCCGCCCTGCGGGCGGGATGAGGCAGGGCGTGGCGGGCCGTCAGCGTTCCTCGGCGACGCGGGCCCGCTGCCGCAGGACTTCGGCGGCCCGCCGGCACCAGTCCCGGTTGCCCTCCTCGAAGGCCAGGCCCCGCAGGCAGGTGAGGTAGGGGCCGACGCGGCGGCCGCGGCCGAGGAACTCCTCCTCGGTGCGGTCGCCGCGCATCCGCGCGAGGAGCCGCTCGAACAGCTCGATCTTGGCGTCGGCGAAGGCGGCCCGCTCGCCGAGCCGGGCGATCAGCTCCCCGGCGTCGACCACGTCCGCGGCCTGCACCGCCACGAGCAGGTCGTCGCGGATGAAGGAGGGTTTGCCGACCGCCGCCGCGAACCGTTCCAGCTCGGCGACCCCGTCCTCGGTGACGTGGAAGAGGCGCTTGTTGGGCCGGCTGTCCTGGACGACCTCACGGCCCGCGATCAGCCCCTCCTTCTCGAGCCTGGCCAGTTCGGCGTAGAGCTGCTGCGGAAGGGCGTGCCAGAAGTTCGCCACCCCGATGTCGAACGCCTTCGTCAGCTCGTAGCCGCTGAGCTCCCCGTCCAGGAGTGCGGCCAGGACCGCGTGCCGCAGGGCCATCCCGGCTCCCCTTCCGTCCGTCGTCACGTCTGTCCCGCCGTGCCGTGCTCTTCCGCGTGACCGCTCCTCATGATACTCAAGAAACTGAGTAATCAATTTTCTGAGTGTCGACGTCCGGAGCCGGACGACCAGGAGGAGCCATGACAGCCGCCGACCGCTTCCGGTCCGCCGTCGAGCGCCGCGATCTCGCCGCGCTGGACGAACTGTTCCACGACGACATCCGCCTCTACAGCCCGGTGAAGTTCACCCCGTTCGAGGGCAAGCCCATGGTGCTGGGGCTCTTCGGCGTCCTGCTGCGCACCTTCGAGGACTTCCACTACGTGGGAACCCTCGACGGCACGGTCGGGACGAGCGCCGACGGCACCGAGGCGCCGTCGACGGTGCTGGTGTTCCGTGCCACCGTGGGCGGCAGGAGCATCCACGGCATCGACCTGCTGCAGGTCGACGAGGCGGGCCTGGTCAAGGAGTTCACCGTGATGGTGCGCCCGCAGTCCGCGGTGCACGCGCTCGGGGAGGCCGTCCTGGCCGGCCTCGTCGCCGACGGTCTCGTCCCGGCCCCGTAAGGCGGCCCGGCGCCGGGAGGGCGCCGCCGTCACGTGGCCGCGAGCAGTCCGCGGTACCAGGCGACGGTGGCGTCGAGCGCCTCACCGAGCGGTGCCGGCCGCGCACCGAAGGCCCGCTCGAAGGCCGAGGAGCCCATGATCCGCGGACTCCTCCGGGCTCGCCTGAGCCCGGGCCGAACGGGTCCGAAAGGGCTCCGAAGGGCTCCGAGGACGGCGCGACCTAGGCCCGGTCCTACGTCCGCGGCCTGTTACGCCGCCGCCGCGCCCCGCCTACTGTCCTGGCCATGGATACGACAGGGACCCTGGACGAAGCGCTCCAGCGACTGCACGGATCGGGGCCCGAACGGCTCGGACGGCTCACCAACCACGCGCCGATGGCCGTCGAGGCCCTCGCCGCCCACGGACAGGCCCGTTCTGTGCACCGCTGGCTCGACCTGTACGCGCGCAAGCTCGAGGAGTTCCCTTCCGGCACCGAGCCGGTCACGGCCGGCAACTGGCGTGCCGCGCTCGGCGATCCACGCCGGGCCGCCGACTGGATCGGCTACTTCGGGCGCGAGATCGCCGAGCACCCCTGGCGGGAGGTGCTCACGCTGTGGTGGCCCCGCCTCCTGCCCGGCATGTACGGCGGCTCGACGCACCCGGTGATCCGGGTGGGCCACGCCGTACGCACCCTGCTGGCCGGCGAGAGCACCGGACCCCGTCTGGCCGAACTCGCCCACGGCCTCGGCTACTGGGCCGCCCGCCACCACCCCGTCGCGGACCTCGCACCGCTGCCCGGCGCGGGCAGCGCCGCCGCCGCCCTCGACGCGGTCGTGCCCCTCGCCGTACGGGACGGCGGCTTCCCGGCCCGGCTCGGCCGCGTCACGGGCCTGCCGGTGTGGGCGGCGGCGGTCACGGACCCGGACGAGGCCCGCACCCGGCTCACCGAACTGGTGCGGGCGGCCACCCACCGGTACGCCACCCACGGCCACGGCGAGGAGACGATGCTGGTCCACGCGGCCACTGCCCCCAACGCCGTCCTGCGCACCCTGCCCGCGCTCCCGCGCGCCCTGTGGGTGCCCAGCCTGCGGGTCGCCTGGACGGCCTCCGCCGCGGTGACCGCGATGTACGCACCGGACGCGCCGGTCGCGTACACCCCGCCCGGCACCTTCACGTCCGAGGAGGTCTTCGCACGGGCCCTGGAGCACGGCGACGAACACGTCATCAAACTGACCGACACCGCCCTCGACGTCGGCGACGAGCCGGCCCTGGCGGCCGCCCTGCGCTCCATCGAGCTGAGCGAACCGCTGCGGTAGGCGGCGGTCCGGCGGGGCTTCGACGACCAGGGCCTAACGGCCCCGGGTGCCCGGCGAGCGGCGCAGCCGGAACAGCAGCGCGATCGCGGCCATGCCGCCGAGCAGGGTGGCGCTGCCGAGGGCCAGCAGGGTGCGCCCCGGTCCCTCGCTCTCGGCGGCCACGGGCTGGGTGGCCGGGGTACGCACGGCGTCCCGCGGGGAGGCCTGGACGGCCGCGGGGGATCCGGCCGCCCGGGCGGCGGAGGGGGACGCGGTGCCCTTTGATGCCGTGGCCTCGGGCGTCGCGGAGGCCGCGGTCGCCGGGGGCTTCGCCGACTTGGCCGGCTTCGCGGGCCTGGCCGGTGCCTTGGCCGCGGCTGCCGGGAAGACGACGTCGGAGCACGAGTAATACGTGTCGGGTGTCGAGGAGTTCTGCCAGATCGTGAAGAGGACGTGGTGCCCGGTGCGGTTCGAGGGCAGCCGCCCGCTGATGCGGTAGGCGCCGCCGGACACGGGCGGGTCGGTGACCTTCACGAAGGGGTCGCTCGCCAGCGACGACCAGGTCAGCGGACGGGTCGGGTCGTAGCCCTCCTTCGTGAGGTACAGCCGGAACGTGCCCTGGTGCGGGATGGTCGTCCCGTACGCCATGGTGAAGGCGGCGCCCGGCGTCAGCCGGGTGGCCGGCCAGTCTGAGCGCGGCAGGTCGAGGCCGCGGAAGGCGGCCAGCCCGCCGCTGCACAGCTTCCCGTCCGGGATCACCTGGCGGTCGCGGCCCGCGACCCCGGCGACGCGGAGGTTGTCCCAGTCCGCGAAGGGCCGGCTCCCGCCGTTGGCGGCCGCGGCGGCCCGGCAGGCGGCCGTCCCCACGTACTGTCCGCTTCCGGACGCGCACGCCGCGGCACGGCTGACCGGGGACACCGGCGCGCCGTGGGCGGCCGCCGGCCCCGCCAGGGCCAGCGGCAGCAACGCGGCCGTGCCTGCGACGACGGAGCTGAGCACGTGGCGCGATGGGGCCATGCCGGCCGCCTTCCCTGTTGCCGTTCGGTGGATCGGAACGCACGTCCCCCCGTAGTACGGACGGTCGGCGGGGGGTGTTCAGCCGGGTGGGGGGTTCCCCGGGAACCGGTCGCGGAGGAATCGTGTCTGTTGAGGAAAAGTCGACGCGGTCGCCGGCACCGCGCCACAGGCAGGGGGACAAGTGAATGAGCGGCTGGAGGGCTCCGGGGTACACCGAGGCCAGAGAACTGGGCTCGGGCGGCAGCGGTCGCGTGGTGCTCGCGTCCCATGACGCCACGTCAACGCCCGTCGCGATCAAGTACCTGAGCGAGGAACTGCGGGGTGACCCGGAGTTCCTGCAGGAGTTCCGAGCCGAGGCGCAACTGCTGGGAGGTCTCCACACTCCATATGTCGCCAGTCTGTACGAGTACGTGGAGGGTCCAGCAGGCGCAGCCATCGTCATGGAGCTGGTCGACGGCTTGGCACTGAGGGCGTTACTCCGCCAGGAAGGAGCCACCGGGCCCGAAGCAGCCCTGGTGGTGCTGAAGGGGTCGTTGCTCGGCCTCGCCGCCGCCCACCGCACGGGTGTGGTGCACCGCGACTACAAACCGGAGAACGTCCTGGTCGCGGCGGACGGATCGTCGAAGCTGGTCGATTTCGGTATCGCCCTGCGCACCGGAACCAAGGGGGCCGTGGCGGGAACACCCGCCTACATGGCCCCCGAGCAGTGGAACGGGCGCCCGGCATCGCCCGCGACCGACGTGTACGCGGCGACCGCGACGTTCTACGAGTGCCTGACCGGCCGCAAGCCGTTCCATGGTGAGAACTTCGCCGAGCTGGCCGTGCAGCATATCGAAGCGCCGGTACCGGTCGAGCAGGCACCGGAGCAGGTGCGTGAACTGATCCTTCGCGGGATGGCGAAGGACCCGGCGCAGCGTCCGGCGGACGCCGAGGCGTACGTGGCGGAACTGGAGGTGATCGCGGGAGCGGCCTACGGGAACGACTGGGAGGAGCGAGGGCAGCGCAGGCTCGCCGCGCTCGCGGCGTTGTTGCCGCTGCTCTTCCCGTCGGCGGGTCCTGGGCCGGGGACGGTCGACCTGGCCACGACCGTGGTCGGCGGCGGCGCACGGCGCCTGACACGTCAGGGCATGCTCGCCGCGGTGGGCGGTGTGATCATCGCCGGACTGCTGACCTTCGCCGCGGTGGCCTCGGGTGAGGACCCGCGCGGGACGACCGCCAACTGGACAGGGGAAACGACGAGAGCGACCCCGCGCGGCACCTCCGAAGCGCCGGGGACGACGGCTCCACCGGGCAGTCCCTCGCCCGGCTCCCCGAGCCCGTCGCCCTCCACGTCGGAGAGCGCCTCGGCCTCCACCGGGGCGACCGCCGTCAGCACGCCGACCGCGCCGACGCCGACCACGACGGCCTCGGCCACGGCTTCCGCGTCCGTGACGACCACGCCGACGGTGTCGCCCTCGGCGTCGACCACACCCCCGGTGAGCGTGAGCGACGTCTCGGTCACCTCGCTCGCCCAGACGGGTGTATTCAGCGCCTCGGCCACGATCCAGCTGCGCACCAGTGATGCACGCCCCGTGACCGTCACGGTGACCTGGTACACGAGCGACGCGAAGGGGGAGCCCGGCACCGCCGACGGCGCACAGACCTTCACCCGCAGTGGTTCCACCTCGTACTCCTTCACCGCCGACCACACGTTCCCGCGGAGCAGCGGCTGTTGGTTCGGCGCGGTCGCCACCACCGACCCCGCGGCGGCCAACGGGCAGTCGTTCCAGCAGATCCTCGCCCGTGGTTGCGTGATCACGTGAACGGGTCCCGCGACCTCCCCCCGGAGGACACCGAGCGCACCTTCCGTCTTGGCCCCACGGACGCGGCGCCGAACGACGCGACCCCCCAGGACGCGAGGCCGCACGGCACGGCGCCGCAGGACGCGGATCCCGAGTACAGCGCGACCGTCCTCGCCGAGCACTGGGCGCCGTCGACATTGCCGACGGCACGGCTCGAGCCGGTGGTCAGCGCCGAGGGAACCGTGCCGACGGTGAAGGCCGGCCCCACCGTCGTCCTGCCGGACCGGGTCGAGGGCGAGGTCATGCGGTTCGGGCCCGGCGTCACACCCGCCGCGGCGGCGCGGGCCAACGTCGCGGCCGAGGTGTGGCGGGGCCGGATCATCCCGCTTCCGCCGCCCGGACCGCGTCGTCGCAGGTGGCCGCGGCGGTACGTACTGGCCGGAGCGGTGCTGGTGGCGGTGCTCGTCTTCCTGGCCTGGCAGCGCTTCGGTCCGGGCCTCGAGGTGAAGCGGGTGACGGTGACCCCGTCCCCGTCGGCGCCCGCGTGCGACACGACCGTCGACCTCGTCGCAGTCGTCACGACCAACGGCCGCCCGGGCACGATCGGTTACCGCTGGCTACGCAACGACGGCACCTCCTCCGACGTGCTGTACGAAGAGGTTCCCCGCGGCCGCCACGAGGCGCGACTGCACCTGCTGTGGACCTTCCGCGGTCACGGCACGTACCGGGCGCAGGCGGAACTGCGCATCACCACTCCCGGCCACCGCGCCGTCACGACGGGTTTCTCGTACGACTGCCCGTGACCCCCGCGACCACCGAGCCCGCCCGCGCAGCCTGTGCGCGGGCGGGCTCAGCCATATGACGAGGCCTCAGCACCTTCCCGTCGCCTTTTAACTCTCTTGACTGGGGCGACCACTCTCGGTAGCGCTTATCGCATCTCCGCGACTTTCCCGCAACCTTGCGAATCGGTGGTTTTTCCGCCTTTCAAGAACGGTACTCGTCGATTCATCGCGACTTCCCGAGCATTTGCGCAGTCCAGGGCCGCGACATACCACTTCGATCATCTTCGAGTGGCAGTCCGAACGAGGACGGCGGAGACTACGAGGAGCGACATATGGTTGTATGGCGAGAGAAGAGCTCACGACCGCATGGCTTCCGGATTACTCGCTCCGGCCCATAGCCGGGGCAAGAGGGACACCGGGTACCGGCCTTACCGGCCGCCCGTGGTCGACTTTTCCTCAAGGAGCTCACATCGTGGAAAAATCTGCAGAGGTCCTGGCGTCGGATCCCGCTTCGGATCCCGATGAATCTTCAACCACCGGGCGCCCCTACACCGCCCCGGCCGACGGCACGGAAAGGATCCTCGCCGACATCCTGGCGGGCATCGTGCACACGGACCGGGTGTCGGTCGACAGCCATTTCTTCACGGAAATGGGTGCCGACTCCCTGGTGATGGCACATTTCTGCGCCCGCGTGCGCAAGCACCAGGACCTGCCGTCCGTGTCGATGAAGGACATCTACCGGTACCCGACGATCAGAAGTCTCGCGACGGCCCTGGCGGAGGCCCCGCCGGTCGGCGCCCAGACCCCCGCCACCTCGGCCCTCGCCGACGTGCCGCTCCCGGAGCCGATCCAGGTGGCGGCGGCGAGGGGCACGCCGCGCTACGTGTTCTGCGGCGTGCTGCAGGCACTGTTCTTCCTGGGCTACTCCTACCTGGCCGCGCTCGTGGTGACGCGCGGGGCGGAGTGGATATCCGCCGGCACGAGCCCCTTCGACATCTATCTGCGGTCCGTGGAGTTCGGCGGCGCGGCCTTCGCGGGCGTCTGCGTCCTGCCGGTCGTGGGCAAGTGGCTCCTGGTCGGACGGTGGAAGCCGCAGGAGATCCGCATCTGGAGCCTGGCGTACTTCCGGTTCTGGTGCGTGCGGACCCTGATCCGGGCGAACCCCATGGTGTTGTTCGTCGGTTCACCGCTGTACGTGCTGTACCTGCGGGCGCTGGGCGCGCGAATAGGCCGCGGCGTGGCCATCTTCTCCAAGCACGTCCCGGTCTGCGCCGACCTGCTGACCATCGGCGACGGCACGGTGATCCGCAAGGACTCGTACTTCTCCTGCTACCGGGGACACTCGGGGGTCATCCAGACCGGTCCGGTCACCCTCGGCAGGGAAGTGCTGATCGGCGAGGTGACCGTGCTCGACATCGGCACCTCCATGGGCGACGGCGCCCAACTCGGCCACGCCTCCTCGCTCCACAGCGGCCAGGCGGTCCCCGCCGGCGAGCGCTGGCACGGCTCCCCCGCCCAGCCGGGCGCGGCGGACTACCGCATGGTCCCGCCGGTGGAGTGCGGCAGGAGCCGCCGTGTCACCTACTGCCTGGCGCAGTTGCTGATCCTCCTGGCCGCCTGGATCCCGGTCGCGGTCGGCGGGGTGGCGATCCTTCTCGCGGTGATCCCGCGCCTGGACCTCCTGCTGGAGCCGGGCCCGGTGGCCCTGACGACGTGGACCTTCTACGCCGACGCCCTCGCCGCCTCCTTCGCCCTCTTCTGCGGGGCGGTGCTGGTGGGCCTCCTCGTCGTGGTCACCTTGCCGCGACTGCTGCACCCGCTCGTGAAGCCGGACACGGTCCACCCGCTCTACGGGTTCCGCTACGGGCTCCACCGCACCATCGGCCTCCTCACCAACCGGAAGTTCTTCCGCGTCCTTTTCGGCGACAGTTCCGCCGTCGTGCACTACCTGCGCGCCATCGGGTACGACCTGTCGCCGGTGGAACAGACCGGCTCGAATTTCGGTACCGAGGTGAAGCACGAGAATCCGTACCTGAGCAAGGTCGGCAGCGGCACCATGGTCGCCGACGGACTGTCCATCATGAATGCGGACTACTCGAGCACCTCTTTCCGCGTCACCCGGACGGCGATCGGCCCGCACAATTTCCTGGGCAACCACATCGCCTATCCGCCCCAGGGCAGGACCGGCGAGAACTGCCTGCTGGCGACCAAGGTCATGGTCCCCGTCGAGGGGCCGGTCCGGGAGAACGTCGGACTGCTGGGCTCGCCCAGCTTCGAGATTCCCCGCACGGTGGACCGCGACAGCAAATTCGACCATCTGAAGGACGGCGACGGGTTCCACCGCCTGCTGTCGGACAAGAACAAGCACAACACCGGCACCGCGGTGCTCCACCTGCTGCTGCAGTGGCTGCTGCTCTTCCTGGTGGCGCTGACCGCGTCCGTCGCCGCCGACCTCTACCCCATGTACGGCGCCGCCGCGGTCGCGGTCGCGAACGTCATGGTCCTGGTGGTCACCGTCACCTACGTCGTGCTCGGCGAGCGCATCGTCACCAGGTTCCGCGGGCTGCGGCCGCTGTACTGCTCGATCTACGACCCCGACTTCTGGCGGCACGAACGCTACTGGAAGGTCACGGCCGCGACGGAGTACCTGAACGTCCTCAACGGCACCCCGTTCAAGAACGTCGTCTGGCGTCTGCTCGGCGTGCGGATCGGGCGACGGGTCTTCGACGACGGACTCTTCCTCCCGGAGCGCTCCCTGGCCGCCATCGGCGACGACTGCACCCTCAACGCGGGCACCGTCATCCAGAGCCACTCCCAGGAGGACGGCGCCTTCAAGTCCGACCACAGCACGCTGGGTGCCGGCTGCACCCTCGGGGTCGGCGCCCTCGTCCACTACGGGGTGACCGTCGGCGACGGCGCCGTGATCGCCCCGGACTCCTTCGTCATGAAGGGCGAGGAACTCCCCGCGCTCGCCCGGTGGGGCGGCAACCCCGCCCGGGAGATGCCCGAGAGCCCGAAGACCCCGGACAGCGGCGGCGATCGCGCCACCGCGCTGATCAGCGGTGTGTAGTCCCGTGAAAACCGCGAGTGGAGGCAAGTCGATGGACATGGCAGCGCATGCCGGACGGGAGTTCTGGCGCGGAGTGCTCGTCAAGGGCGGGTTCACCGCGATCCCCCGCTGGACTCCCGAACCGGCCACCGGCGCCGCCGAGCACGTGGTGGCGGTCCCCGACGGCCTCACGGCGTCCGTGCGCCGTGTGGCGGAGGAGGTCGCCGTCCCGGTGGGCTCGGTGCTGCTGGCCGCGCACGCCAAGGTGCTGGCAGCGCTCGCCGGCGAGGCCGACGTCGTGACCGGTTACGTCGCCGCGGGCGGTGCGGTGCTGCCGTGCCGGCTGTCGGCGGGTCCCGGCTCGTGGCGGTCCCTGCTGCTGGACGCGCACGGCGCCGAGTCGCAACTGCTGGCCTTCCAGGACTTCCCGGTCGACGCGCTCCGCAAGGAGCTCGACCTGGCCGAGCCTCTGTTCGAGACGGTCTTCGACCTGTCCGGCGGTGGTGTCGAGCTCACCTCCGGCACCGTGCTCTGGGTCGGAGCCTCGGACCGCGGCGGCCGGCTCTCGCTGCGGCTGCGCTACGCCAACGATGTCATGGACGAGGACGCCGCGGCCCGCGTCGCCGGCTACCACGTTGCCGCCCTGGCGCGGATCGCCGCCGACCTGGACGCCGAGCACACCCGCAAGAGCCTGCTGTCGGCGGAGGAGAACCGGCTGCAGGTCACCGGGATGGCCGGACCGCGCAGGAAGCTGCCGGACCGGCGGATGCACGAGCTGTTCGAGGAGCGGGTCCGCGCGCACCCGGAGGCGGTCGCGGCCGTCCACGGGGACCGCCAGTGGACCTACGGCGACCTCAACGCCCGCGCGAACCGCCTGGCGCACGCCCTCCTGGCGCGTGGTCTGGAGCGCGAGGGCGTGGTCGCGGTGGTCACCGAGCGGAACCTGGACTGGCTGGCGGCCGTGCTGGCGGTCTTCAAGGCCGGCGGCGCCTACCTGCCGATCGAGCCGCACTTCCCGGCCGGGCGGATCAGGAACACCCTGGCCCGGGCCGAGTGCCGCCTGGCGCTGACCGAGCGCGGCAGCACCGCCACGCTGGACGAGGCGCTGTCCGCGCTCCCCCAGGTGCAGCGGCTGCCGGTCGAGGACGCCTACGCCGAGGACCACCCGAGCGAGGATCCCGGCGTGGCCGTCGCCCGCGACCAGCTGGCGTACATCTACTTCACCTCCGGCTCGACCGGGGAGCCCAAGGGCGCCATGTGCGAGCACGCGGGGTTCCTCAACCACCTCTACGCCAAGATCGACGACCTCGGCATCGGCGAGGGGCACGTGGTGGCGCAGACCGCCCCGCAGTGCTTCGACATCTCGCTGTGGCAGCTGGTCTCGGCGCTGCTCGTCGGCGGACGCACCCTGCTGGTGGAGCAGGAGACGATCCTGGACGCCGACCGCTTCCTCGACAAGGTCGTCGAGGGCCGGGCGAACGTCCTCCAGCTCGTCCCCTCCTACCTGGACGTCGTCCTGTCCGCCCTGGAGCGGCAGCCGCGCGAACTGCCGGACCTGCGCTGCGTGTCGGTGACCGGCGAGGCCCTGAAGAAGGACCTCATCGGGCGCTGGTTCGCCGTGCGGCCCGGCGTGAAGCTGGTCAACGCCTACGGGCTGACCGAGACCAGCGACGACACCAACCACGCGGTGATGGACCGGGTCCCGGACACCGACTGGGTGCCGCTGGGCCGGCCCGTCAACAACGTGCGGGTGTACGTCGTCGACGAGCACCTGTCCCCGGTGCCGCTGGGCGCGCCCGGTCTGGTCGTCTTCTCCGGGGTCTGCGTGGGCCGCGGCTACATCAACGACCCCGAGCGCACCCGGCAGGCGTACCTGACCGACCCCCACCACTCCGGAGAGCGGCTGTACCGCGGCGGCGACTACGGTCGCTGGCACCCGGACGGCACGCTGGAGTTCCTCGGCCGCAAGGACCACCAGGTCAAGATCCGCGGTTTCCGCATCGAGATCGGCGAGATCGAGAACACCCTGGTGCGTGCGCCGGGGGTGCGCGACGGCGCGGTCGTCGTCAGCGACGACGGCAGCCAGCTGGTCGCCTTCTACTCGGGCCCCGCGCCCGTGGAGGCGGACGTGCTGCGCGAGCACCTGGCGGCTTCCCTGCCCGCCTACATGGTGCCCGCGGCCTTCCACTGGAAGGAGAGCCTGCCGCTGACCGCCAACAGCAAGATCGACCGCAAGGCCCTGACGGCGCTCGCCACGGAGGAGACCTCCGAGCGGGACTCCGCCGGGACGGACCTGCAGGTTCCCGGCACCCCCGCCGAACTGCGCCTGGCGAGGGCGTGGGCGACGGTGCTCGGCATCCCGCAGGAGCGGATCGGCCGCCAGGACCACTTCTTCGACCGCGGCGGCACCTCGCTTTCCGCCGTACGGCTGGCGATCCTGCTGGACCGCGCGATCTCCCTCAAGGACGTCACCGCGCACCCGGTCCTCGCCGACCTCGCCGAGGTCGTCGACGGCCGGACGACGCGCCGGCCCGGACTGCTGCAGGCCCTGTCGGAGCCGGACGGCGAGCCGCACGGCGCCCTGGTGTGCTTCCCGTACGCCGGTGGCAACGCGGTGAACTTCCGGCCGCTGGCCGCGGCCCTGCGGCCCGCCGGCTGCGCGGTCTACGCCGTCGAACTGCCCGGCCACGACCCGGCCGCCCGCGACGAGGACTTCGCGCCGATGGCGCAGGTGGTCGACGCGGTGGTCGAGGAGATCGCCCGCCGCGGACTGTCCCGGATCCTGCTGTGGGGCCACTCCTCGGGCACCGCCCTCGCGGTGGAGACCGCCCGGCGGCTGCGGGAGCGCGGCGTGGAGGTCCAGCGCGTGTTCCTCGGCGCGCAGCTGCTCGGCGACTCCGCCGGACGGCGTGCCGCCGCCGACGCGCTGACCGGCCGCAGCGACGCCGACATCGCCGCGGAACTGAGCGGCGACGGCGGTTACGGCCAGCTCGCCGAGCTGGACAGGGCCCGTGCCGGGCACGTGGCCGCCGCCTACCGCCACGACTGCGTCGCGGCCCACCGATACTTCGCCGACGCCTTGGACTCCGCACCGCCGGTGCGGCTGTCCACGCCGGTCACCGTGGTCGTCGCCGCCGACGACCCGTACACGGCGGACCACTCCCGCCGGTACCGCGAGTGGCAGCTGCTGGCCGAGCACGTCGAGCTGTACGAGCTCGCCCGCGGCGGTCACCACTTCCCCCGCACCTGCCCGGACGAGGTGGCGCAGGCGGTCCTGCGCGCCGCCGAACTCCTGGCCTCCCCATGAACGGCAACCGAGAGGAGACGCAGTTGTCGACCTCAGCTTCCCCTCCGTCCCTGCTCGACCTCGAGCTGCGGCCCGGCTCACCCCCGATCCTGCGCACCGGGGCCGTCCAGGACCCGGCGGGCTGGGCCGACGGGCACCGCGACGCGCTGCGCGCGGTCGTCGCCGAGCACGGCTCGGTCCTGATCCGCGGCCTCGGGCTCACCGACGCGGACAAGGCCGCAGGCGTCGTCAAGCGACTGGCCGGCCGGCTGACCGCAGAGAAGGAGGCCTTCGCGTCCCGGCGGACCTACGCCGAGGGCCTGTACTCCTCCTCCAACTGGCCGCCCAACCAGCCGATGTGCATGCACCATGAACTCAGCTACCGGCTGGAGTTCCCCGGCATGATGATGTTCGCCTGCCTGACCGCGCCGGAGAAGGGCGGGGCGACGGCGGTGGCCGACGCGCCGACCGTGCTCGAGGCGCTGCCGTCCGAGCTGGTCCAGCGCTTCGAGCGCGAGGGCTGGCTGCTCACCCGCAGCTACAACGACGAGATCGGGGCGACCGTCGCCGAGGCCTTCGGCACCGACGACCGCTCCGCCGTCGAGGACTACTGCCGCGCCAACGCCATCGCCTTCGAGTGGCAGCCGGACGGGGCCCTGCGCACCCGCCAGCGGCGCAGTGCCGTGGTACGCCACCCGGTCACGGGCCGGCGCTGCTGGTTCAACCAGATCGCGTTCCTCAACGAATGGACGATGGACCCCGAGGTGCACGAGTACCTCGTGGACATGTACGGCGCCGAGGGCCTGCCGTTCAACACCCGCTTCGGCAACGGCGACCCGATCGGCGCGGACGTCGTCCAGCTGCTCAACACCGTCTACGAGGCGAACACCGCCCGCGAGCCCTGGCAGACGGGCGACCTGATGCTCGTCGACAACATCCGCACCGCGCACAGCCGCGAGGCCTACGAGGGCCCCCGTGAAGTGCTGGTCGGCATGGCCGACGCAGTGCGCCTGGCCGACTGCTCCCCGACCGTCGAGGTGACCACCGCATGACCAGCAACCGCTCCGCCGCACAGGGTTCCACGCCCTCCGGGCCACTCACCGTACCGCCGTTCGCGGTGGTCCCCGGTGCCCAGGTCCAGCGCGCGCTGCACGGGCGCGAGAAGCAGATCACGGAGCTCGTGGAGACCACGTACCGGCTGCACTCCGCCGGTGACTCGGTGAACCCGCCGTCGTACTTCCTGCGGTTCCCCGACCGCCCCACGGCCCGGATCATCGCCCTGCCCGCCTCGATCGGCGGCGACGTGCGCGTGGACGGCCTGAAGTGGATCTCCAGCTTCCCGGAGAACGTGGCGGCGGGGATCCCCCGCGCCTCGGCGGTGCTGATCCTCAACGACCACGACACCGGCTACCCCATCGCGTGCCTGGAGAGCTCCATCATCAGCGCCACCAGGACGGCGGCGATGGCGGCCCTGGCCGCCGACCGGCTGAGCCGCCCCGACCGGCGCCCGAAGCGCGTCGGATTCTTCGGGACGGGACTGATCGCCCGCTACATCCACACCTACCTGGTGGGCACCGGATGGCACTTCGACGAGATCGGCGTGCACGACCTGTCCGCCGAGAGCGCGAAGGGCTTCCGCGGCTACGTCGAGCAAACGGGCGCCCCGGGACGTATCACCCTGTACGAGCACCCCGAGCAGCTCATCCGCTCGAGCGACCTGGTGGTCTTCGCCACCGTCGCAGGCGAACCCCACGTACGGGACATGACCTGGTTCGGGCACAAGCCGCTCGTGCTGCACATGTCGCTGCGCGACCTCACGCCGGAGATCGTGCTCGGCTCGACCAACGTGGTCGACGACGTCGAGCACTGCCTGAAGGCGGACACGTCGCCGCACCTGGCGGAGCAGCGCACGGGCAACCGGGACTTCCTGGCCGGCACGCTGGACGACGTGATCGCCGGACGGGTGGCGCTCCGCGAGGACCGGCCCGTGGTGTTCTCGCCCTTCGGCCTCGGAGTCCTCGACCTCGCGGTCGGCAAGTACGTCTACGACGAGGTGGCGCGTTCCGGCGAGCTGCGCGTCGTCGACGACTTCTTCCACGAACTGCGCCGGTACGGATGAACGGCCGCGACCCCGCCCCCACGACCCCAGGACCCCGGACCTGGGCCCGGGCCCCCGACGGAGGGGCGGGAACCACGGCGACGGACGACAAGGAGCCGCATGCGGACGCACCTCCGGGAAAGACCAACGGTCCAGCCACGCAAGCTCATCAGTGCAGGACACAGCGGCCGCTGACGCGCTGCTCCCCCGTCTCGACGGGAGAGGCGCTGCAGATGAGGAGGCCATCGTGACAGTCATATCCGTTCCCCAGGCCTTCAACGAGGAAGAGCTCTTCGTCGACCTCGAGTCGATCTTCGGGCAACCGCTCTTCCTCAAGTGCGAGGGCTTCAACTTCGCCGGTTCGATCAAGCTCAAAGCCGCGACCGAGATGGTGGAGACCGCCGAGCGGGAGGGGATCCTGACTCCGGAGTCGATCCTGGTCGAGTCCTCGTCCGGCAACCTGGGCGTGGCCCTGAGCATGATCGCCGCCAGCAAGGGCTACCGGTTCCTGTGCGTCACCGACGCACGGTGCAACCTGTCGACCCGGCTCCTGATGAAGGCCCTGGGCAGCCAGGTGCACATCATCTCGGGCCCCGACGCCCACGGCGGCTACCTCGGCGCGCGGCTGGACTTCGTCCGCGCGCTGTGCGCCTCGGACGACCGGTACGTGTGGCTCAGCCAGTACACCAACCCGGGCAACTGGCGGGCTCACTACCGGACGACCGCTCCGGAGATCGCACGGCAGTTCCCCGAGGTCGACGTCGTGTTCGTCGGGGCCGGCACCACGGGAACGCTGATGGGCTGCGCCCGCTGGTTCCGTGAGTGGTCCCGGCCGGTGAAGGTCGTCGCGGTGGACAGCGTCGGCTCCGTGACGTTCGGCGGGGCCCCGGGCCGGCGGATGATCCCCGGGCTGGGCATGAGCGTCCACCCGCCGCTGCTCGACGAGTCCTTCGTCGACGAGGTCGTCCTGGTCGAGGAGGCGGACACCATCCGCGCCTGCCACCGGCTGGCCCGCCGCGGCTTCCTTTTCGGCGGCTCGACGGGCACCGTGGTCAGCGGCGCGATGAGCTGGCTCGAGAAGAACGGCGCCCCCGGCCTCACGTCGGTGGCGATCGCGCCGGACCTCGGCGAGCGGTACCTCGACACGATCTACCAGAGCAACTGGCTGCAGGACCTGTACGGCGAGGACGTCCTCGAACCCGACGAACGGGCCGACACGTCCTGGGCCGACCCCGCCTGGGCGGCCGCGGCCGAAGCCGCGTGGGCCAACGCCCCCGCGGCACCCCCCGCCGAACCCGAACCCGAACCGGCGAGGATGCCGTCGGTCTCACCCGACGGTCAACTGCACTGACGGCCGGGCGGCGACGCCGCCCCCGTCGATCGCGTGCTGCTGCGGCGGTCCCCGACCGCCGCAGCAGCACGTCCGCGTCGGGCCGGGTTTCCGCAAGAGGCATTCGGGCCGCCTGCACTGAGTAGATCCGCCGCGCGGAAATGAGCACGCGTGCTCATCCCCCGCCCAGGAGCGTCGCCGTAGCCTCGTGAGCACGGTCGGTAACGACACCTGGGACCAAGGGGGAACCTACGATGATCCGCCGCGCCGCCACCGCTCTGGCACTCTCCGCCGCCTCCCTGCTGATCGCCGCGGGGGTCGTCGCCGCCACCGGCCCGCAGTCCGAGACCTCGACCGAAGCCTGGGTCGGACCCGGCGTCGTCAAGGCCTGGGTCGGCCCCGGAGCCGCCACCGAAGCCTGGGTCGGACCCGGCGTCATCAGGGCCTGGGTCGGCCCCGGAGCCGCCACCGAAGCCTGGGTCGGACCCGGCGTCGTCGAAGCCTGAGCCGGTCCGGGCGGCACCGCGGGCCGGATGACGCACCGGTTCGCACGATGTGAATGCGGGGGCCGGCGCCGGCCCCCGCATTCCCCGTCTCCGGGGCCGGCCGTCCCCGGCCCGACACGCCCTTACATGGCAAGCGTTACCGGTGGTATGTCATGCGCATGACTACCTCTCGAAGCGCTCGCTTCGTCTCCCTGCCCCGCGCAGGCGCGGTGGCGGCCGCGGTCCTCGCGGTGACCGTTCCCGGGCTGCCACCGGCGTCCGGCGCGCCCGCGCCCGCCGCCGCGCCCGGCGGCACCCTCTCCGTACAGAGCGCCGTGAACGGCCTCAACGCCTCCGACAGCGGCGGCACCGTGGCGCTGCACCGGCCCAAGGGCAACGAGGACCGCCAGCAGTGGACGGCCGTCGCGGTGTCCGGAGGGCAGGAACTGCGCAGCACCGACGACGCGAGCCACTGCCTCGGGCGTTCCGGCGCCGACGCGGCGATCGTTGCGTGCGGCGGCGCGAACGCGGCCTGGGAGATCACGGCGGCCGGCGACGGAACGTACGCCCTGGGCGTGCCCGGCACCTCCGACCGCCTCACCCTGGGCGACGCGCCGAGCGGGGGCGTGTACCCCGAGCGGCCGCGCGTGGGCGCCGCGGGCCCGCTGTCCCGGTGGTACCTCACACCCGTCCCGCTCCCCCGGGCCGCCATGCCGCCCGCCGACCAACGCACCCTGGACCAGGTCACCTTCCTGACCGCGCACAACGCCTACGCCAACGGCGTCGACGGCGGATTCGCCCCGCCCTTCGTGAACCTCTTCCCCAACCAGTCGCGCGGCATCTCGCAGCAACTCGACGACGGCGTCCGCGGCTTCATGATGGACATCCACCAGACCCCGGACGGCGCGATCCTCTGCCACAACAGCTGCACGCTGGTCAGCCGTCCCGTCGCCCTCTGGGTGGACCTGCAGCGGATGGTCGACTTCCTCCGGCAGCACCCGGGGCAGTTCGTCACCGTCTTCCTGGAGGACTACGTCTCCCCCGAGGTGCTGCGCTCCGAGCTCTCCCGGGTGAACGGTCTGTACGACGTCCTGTACCGCCCCGACCAGGACGGCGTACGGGAGCACGGCTGGCCCGCCATGGCCGACCTGGCCGCGCGCGGCAAGCAGCTGATGATCTTCACCGACCGGACCCGCGGCTCCGACACGGGCCTCAAGCGCGACAGCTTCGGCGTGCTGTACCAGCAGGAGTGGACCGTGGAGAACTACTGGTCGATGGGCTCCGGCGCGAGCACCTCCGACTGGTCCTGCTACAGCCGCTGGTACGGCGCCGGGGTCAACGTCCCGCTCACCCGCGAGGAGCCCGGTTTCCGGCCGCTGTTCGTCATGAACCACTTCCGGGACACGACCATCGCCGGCACCGCGTCCACCGACAACGGCAAGCTGCTCAACCGCACCCAGAACTTCTGCGAGCCCGCGGCCCGCAAGAAGCCCACGTACGTGGCCGTCGACCGCTACGACCTCGGCTCGCCGAAGAGCGCGGTCGACCAGCTCAACACCTACACCGTGGTGCCGTAGCCGTGGCCGCGACGTTACCGCGCCGGCCCCTCACGGCCGTGGCCGCCGCGCTCGTCACCCTCATCGGCCTGCTCACCCCCACGACCGCGCTCGCGCGGGACCCGGAGCCCTCGGCCCCCGCCGCCACCGCGGCGCCGGCCACCGCACTCGCCGCGTCCTGGACCCCGCCGCTCAGCACCCGCGGGCGCTACATCGTCGACGCCGAAGGCAACCGCTTCAAGCTCACGTCCGGCAACTGGCACGGCGCCAGCGGCACCTGGAACGGCTCGGGCGATCCGGGCGACCCCGCGAACCACCACGCGGGCGAGGACTCCGGCCGCATGCCGCTCGGCCTCGACCGGGCGCCGATCGCCGAGATCCTCTCCGGCTTCGCCGAACTCGGCATCAACAGCGTCCGGCTGCCGTTCTCCGGCGAGATGATCCACGACACCGTCCCCGTCACCGACGCGGCCGTCGCGGCCAACCCCCAACTGCGCGGCAGGACACCGCTGCAGGTGTACGACGCCGTGGTCGCCGCCCTCACGGACGCGGGCTTCGCCGTCATCCTCAACAACCACACCAACACCACCCGCTGGTGCTGCGGCGTGGACGGCAACGAGCGCTGGAACGCTTCGCAGTCCACCGCCGCCTGGGAGGACGACTGGCTGTCCATGGTCCGCCGCTACCACGACAACAAGCGTGTCGTCGGAGCCGACCTGTACAACGAGGTGCGCCGTTCGATCTGGGACGACCCCAACTGGGGCCTCGGCGACGACCACGACTGGTTCGCCGCCTCGCAGCACCTGGGCGACCGCATCCTCCAGGAGGCCAACCCCGACCTGCTGGTCATCGTCGAGGGCATCAACTGGACGGGCCTGCCCGTCGACGGCCTCCCCCACGACCGCCCCACCCTCGAACCCGTCCAGCGGCTGTCCCACACCCTCGTCCGGTCCGGGAAGCTGGTGTACTCCGCGCACTTCTACGGCTACACCGGCCCCCGCCACAGCGGCGCCACCGGCATCGGCGAGACCCACGACCCGCGCTACAGCGACCTCGGGCGCGACGAGCTGTTCGCGGAGCTGCGCCGGCAGGCCTTCTACGTGTCGTCGGACACCGGCCGGCACTACACGGCACCGCTGTGGATCAGCGAGTTCGGCGTCGGCGGCCGGGACGAGACCAACGAGAAGTCCCGCGCGTGGTTCGCGAACTTCACCGACTTCCTGATCCAGACCGACACCGACTTCGCCTACTGGCCGCTGGTGGGCTGGCACGAGAACCGCCACGGCAACGGCTGGGCGCTCCTGCACTGGGACGCCGCCGGCCACCGGATGGGCCTGTACGACGGCGACGACTGGCGGGCCGGCGCCTGGTCCCGGCTCGTCGGAAGCCCCGGCCGCACCGGGTACGTGGGCCCCGTCGCCCGCTGGTCGATGCTCGGCCCGGACCACGGCGACTTCGTGCAGAGCCTGCGCATGCGGGCCCGTCCCGACTGGGACCCCGGCGCACGCAAGGCGGCGTGCCCGGACGGGCAGCGGCTGATCGGGCTGGCCCACACCGGCAACCGCGGTCTGTGCACCGACACCGGCACCGGGGACCTGTGGGCGTCCTCGGGCGCGTACCAGGTCGTCACGGACGAGCGGTACGTCCCGTCGGGCGGGGACTGGGCGTCGGGCTACACCAAGCTGCAGTGCCCGGCCGGTTCGTTCCTCGTCGGCTACGCCGTCCACGGCGCCGCCGTCTCCAGTGCGCTGTGCGCCACCGCGGGCATGGCCCTGGGCGGCGGCGGGCGCACCGTGTGGTTCGACCGGGGCGACAACCGTCCCGCGTCGGGTGCCGGCGGGGACTTCGCGTACGGCGGCTACAAGGGCCAGTGTGCGGACGGCGAGTACGCGGCGGGCATCGCCTACACCGGCCGCTTCGGTTCCTCCCGCACGCCGGACGCGTTGTACTGCCGGTCGCTTCCGTAGGGGCGGTCCGTGGCGCCGCCCACCGCGCCCCTGTGGCGGGGGGCGGCGGCACGGGGCCCGGTCAGCTGGCCGGGACGGTGTCGGTGAAGACGGTGCCCGCGGTGCGGTAGGCGGCCACCTTGGCGGCGACCTGGGCCGGGGTCAGCACCTGGTCCTTGACGAAGTAGACGTAGTCCACCTGCTGGTTGTAGGAGCGCGAGGTGCTGCCCGTCTGGCCGGCGAGGTCGATGAGCCAGTGGTTGAAGTCGATCCACTGGCCGGTCTCGGGCAGGTAGGGCTCGCCGTGGGTGCCGAAGACCTGACCGTCGATGTAGTAGGTGATGGCGTTGTTGTCGATGGTGAACTGCAGGTCGTGCCAGCCCTCGTAGCTCTGGCGGTTCTCCGAGTGGGTGTTGACGGCGTTCCACGGGTCCGGGTTGTAGGTCTCCCAGGACGTCGTGTACATGATGTTGCTCGGCTCGCCCCAGCCGCCGTTGGGCAGGTACTCGAAGTCCTGCTCGCTGTAGTTCGGGTCCATCGGGGCGTTGAGCGGCGTGAAGGCGAAGAAGGTCTGCACGACGTGGTCCCCGTCGGGACCGCCGGTCGGGGTGTCGTTGAAGCGCACCCGGGCGGCGTAGGTGCCGTTGCGGAACTTGCGGGCGCTGGTCTGGATCTCGCTCTCCTTGGTGCCGGCGGCGGTGCCGTCGGTGGTGAGGCGCAGGTTCATGACCTTGTTGCTTCCGGTGCCCGCCACGAAGGTGACGTCCTGGGGGGACCAGGTGGCGCCCGGCACGCCGGGGCCGCCCTGGCCCGACTTCACGGTCCAGCCGTGGCTCTGCAGCGCGGGGTCGCTGCTCGAGGTGTAGCTGAAGTCGTCGAAGAGCGCGGGCGCGTTGGGGTCGGTGGGCGGCGTGGTCGGCGGATCCGTGGGCGGCGTCGTGGGGTCGTTGCCGGCGGGCGCGGTGCCCCAGACGACCGAGCCGCCGCGCTGCACGGTGACCTTGTCCCAGTCCGCGTACGACGTCTGGGAGCCGTTGAACGAGTAGTCGTCGGACTGGGTCAGGCGCTGCCAGTCCGCGCGGTAGAAGCGCAGCTGCATGTCGCCGGTGTCCTGCCCGGGGGCGAGCGATCCCGCGCCGGAGGTGAAGCCGATCTCCAGGTAACGGTCGGCGGTGGCGGTGGGGTTGGCGAGGGTGCCGAAGGTACCGGTGATGTTGGCGCACCCCTTGACCGCCCAGGAGCACGCGAAGCGGTACGCGGTGGTGGGGCTGTCGGCCTTGAAGTAGTAGCGCAGGGTCACCTCGCCGAGCGGGACGGACGAGGTGCCCCGGTTGGTGATCTCGAACCAGGGCTCGCTCTGGTCCGCGGTGGCCCCGGACGCGCTCGTCCGGTACTGCGCGGTGAGCGTGGCCGCCGCGGCGGACGCGGGCAGTGCGACGAGCCCGGCGCAGGCGAGACCCGCCGTCGCGCAGGCGGCCATGGCGGTGCGGACCCGGGCGGTGGTGCGGAACGGTCCTGACATGGGGACCCCTTCCAGTCGGGTGGAGCGCGTGGGGGAGGGCTTACCACTTGGCAACTGGTCTTCCACTGGTAAGGGAAGGTGGCATAGACCAGATGAAGGGTCAAGTCCCGTAACAGGAAGGGAATTCGGGACGTCGACGGCTCAAGCGATGGCGGAAGGCTGGAGAACTGGTCAGCAACTGGATAGCCTCGGACACACGGCATTGCACGGCCACGGAGAAGGGCGGGGCGCATGACGGGTGAGGCACCGCGGTCACCGCTGAAACGGGAACGGGTCCGCGACCACCTCCTGGAACTCGTGGAGTCCCAGGCACCGGGCACCCCGATCCCCTCGGAGCGCGCCCTGTGCGAGCGGCTCGACGTCTCCCGCCCCACCGTGCGCTCGGCCGTCGATGAACTGGTCACCACCGGCCTGCTCGTCCGGCGCCACGGGAGCGGCATGTTCGTCGCCCCCGCGAAGATCACCCAGGAACTCGCCCAGGGGGAGAACGCCTTCAGCCTGCCGCAGGCCTCCGGCCACTGGCTCAGCCGCGTCCTGGAGTTCGCCACGGTACGGGCCGGTGCCCGCGTCGGCCGCAAGCTCCGCGTGTCGCCCGCCGCCGAGATCGTCTGCATCGCCCGCCTCCGCCTCGTCGACGGGGAGCCGATGGCCGTCGAGTACCTGCACGTACCGGCCGAACTGGTGCCGGGGCTGCGCGCCGCCGACATGGAGTCCGGGGACTTCTACGCGTACCTGCGCGAGCGGCACGGCGTCCATGTGCACGAGGCCGTCCAGTCCATTGAACCCACCGTCGCCAACGAGGAGGAGGCCCGGCTCCTGCACGTGCCGGTGCTCTCCCCCGCGCTCCTCTTCGACCGCCTCACCAGTGACGCCGCCGGCCGCCCCGTGGAGTACGTGCACTCCCTCTACCGCGGCGACCGCTACCGCATCGTCTCGCGCCTCTCCCTCGCCGACTCCGCGCCCGCGGGCCTGCCCGTTCCGGCCGGACACCACCCGGGCATGCCCCCCGACGAACGCGCCGCCCCGGCCGGCACGCTCGCCCACGTGGTGGGGGACGTACAGCCCCGCGGATGAGGGCCCGCAACCCGTACACATGTGCGGCCCTCAACCCCTATGATCACTCCGCTCCCGTGTCCACCGGAGCCGCGCACGACCCGAGACAGGCCATCCACGATGTCCAGCAAGCCCCCCAAATCCCCTTTGCTGCCCGCCCGCTGCGCGCAGGCGGCGATAGCCGCGGCCGCGATCCTGGATGTGTTCCGGGCGGTGGCGCTCCGGGATCACTACCTCCATCCCACGCAGCAGACCCTGCGCACGTCCGGCATGGTCTCCATGGTCTTCCTCTACGCGATGACGCTCGCGACCGTGCTCTTCCTCGTCTGGCTCGCACGGGCACGGCACAACGCGCAGGCGCTGACCCCCCAGGCGTCCCTCCCGTCCCGCGGCTGGACCATCGGCGTGTGGTTCGTCCCGCTGGTCAACTTCTTCGTCCCGCGTCAGGTGCTCCTGGACATCGGGCGCGCGAGTTCGGTCTCGTGGCAGGAGACCCGCGACAAGACGGTCGTGAACCTCTGGTGGGCGGCCTGGCTCGGACACGCGCTGGCGCTCCTGACCGCGGGTCACATCGATCCGGCCTCGATTCCGCTGGTCGCGCTCGCGGAGACGTTCATGATCGCCGCGGCCGTACTGGTGGGCATCCTCATCGAGCGCATTACCACGCTCCAGAGCGCCACGCTCGGTGCCTCGGTGGCCCTCTCCCCCGTCACGCAGTCATGAGGCAGGCTGCATCCATGACCGGCTACGACATAGTGCGGGTCTTCTGCGGACCCGACGGCGACCACGGCGACCGGCTGGCCGTGGTGCGTGACGGGAGCACCGTCACCGACGAGCAGGACCGCGTCGCGTTCGCCCGGCGATCGGGCTTCGCCGAGACCGTGTTCGTGGACGACCCCGAGCGGGGCATCATCGACATCCGCTCCGCGGACGGACGGCTGCCCTTCGCCGGCTCCCCCTGCATGGGCACCGCCTGGCTGCTGGACGCCCCCGAACTGATCACCCCCGCCGGCGTCGTAGGCGTGCGCCTCGACGGCGAGTTCACCTGGCTGGAGGCCAGCCCCGCCTGGGCCCCGCACCGCACCCTGCGGCAGTACGACTCGCCCGAGGAAGTGGACGCCCTGCCCGTACCGCCGCCCGGCGAGTGGGTCTACGCCTGGGCCTGGGAGGACGAGGCCGCCGGACGCGTCCGCGCCCGCGGCTTCCCGGGCCGTGGCGACGGCGTCGACGAGGTCGAGGCCACCGGCTCGGCGGCCCTCCTGCTCACCGACCGCCTCGACCGCTCCCTCAACATCGCCCAGGGCCGCGGCTCCCAGATCCTCACCGCCCCCGCACCGGACGGCCTGGTCGAACTCGGCGGCCGCGTCCACCTGGAGCGCGCCATCCCGGGCACCCCCACACGCACCCGCCCCGCGATCACCCTCGGCGCACCGACCTCGTCCCGCCGCCGTATCCATCTGCTCGACCTCTGATCCCTGTCCGGGTGCTGGGGCGGCACATGCCCGGTGTGCTGCCCCGGCACGAGTACCCGGACGCGAAGATCGCCGCGCCGAGCGGGTTCGCTAACCGCCGAGCCGGCGGATCTCCTCCAGCGGGAACGGGGTCTGCCTGCTCTGACGCTGGAAGGAGAGGTTGAAGTCGGACATCACCGCGGCGACGGGCGCGTGCCGGGCGAGGATCGCCGCGGCCACCTCCGGGATCCCCGTGGGGCGTTTGCCCTCCGCGTAGGCGCGCACCAGCGCGTAGCGGCCCTCCCGGTCCTCCCTCCGGAATCCGTACAGGGCGGTGACCAGCCAGTTCACCAGGTACGTGGCGGTGTAACAACGGTCGTAGACCTGGTGCCGGTCGAAGAAGTCGGCTTCCACCTGCGACAGTTCGAACCCGGAGGACAGGGCGAGGCCGTAGTCCGCGAAGTACAGCCGCCGGCCGTCGGTCAGGATGTTCTCGAAGTGCGCGTCGAAGTGCAGGAGCCCGTGGCCGTTCATGAACGAGGTGCCGGCCGCCAGTTCCCTCTCCACCATGGCGCAGGCCCGGTCGGCGGTCTCGTCCCCCGCTTCGACCTGGGTGCCCAGCCACTGGTGCAGGTTCTGCGGGATGTACTCCAGGAAGAGCGCGACGCTCGCCGAGGACTGCTGGAGCGCCTCGATCCGGCGGCGCACCTGCGGTCCGCCGCCCCAGTAGGCGACGGCCCTTTCGATGTCGGCCAGTTCTTCGGGCAGGGGCGTCGAGTCCGGCAGCACCCGCCAGTGGTACATCAGGGGGAAGCCCTCGTGTTCCGCCGCCAGCACCCAGTTCGTCGTCATGGTGTGCACGGCGAGCTCGCGCCAGGCCCCGAAGCCCGTCGCGCCGATGGTGCCGACGCCGTACTGGCAGAAGACGGGCACCTCGAACAGATTCGCCGTGGACCGGACGTGCTCCGGTTGCCTCTCCAGATCGGTGAGCGGCACCCGCTTGACGAAGACCGGGGTTCCGGCCACCTCCAGCAGGGCCGCCTTCCCGCCGATGCCGGACCCGAGCGGCACGGCCGTGTCGACGAGCTCGCGCAGGGCGCGGTCACTGCGCAGGGCCAGGGAGGTGGAGACGGCACCATGGGCGGCCAGACGCCCACCGCGCGACATGTCGGGGCACTTCACCGCAGCCTCCACCTTCGCCTTCCCGCCGAGCGCAACGACCGCACTCTATGTCACGCTCGACGACGGAATCCGTGGAGGGCCGGGCCCCGGCGGACCGCCGCCGGGGAAATTCCCTGGCCCCGGCGTTCCGCCTCGTCGCATGATGCCCGCATGACCGAACGGTTGCGGAACAGCGCATGGCAGTACGTCGCGGGGATCGTGCCCGTCGAGGACCTGCCGATGCTCGCGGCGCACGCGCTCGTGGACGGCGATGATTCGCCCGCGCTGCGGGAGCTCGCCGGGCTGTCGCGCCGCGGCGGCGCGGACGTGATCCGCGAGCTGTACCGACGGGCCCTGAGCGAGCTGGGCATCCTGGTGGCGGACGAGGAGACCGCCGGCAGGCGGGCGCTCCTCGACCGTGCGCGGGCGCTCGTCCGGGGTGAGCTGACCGCGGTCGAGGTGGCGTGCGGGCTCTACGCGGCCGCGGCGGACACCCCGGAGGAGACGCACTTCCTCGAAACCGCCGCCTGGTACAGCGAGTGGCTCGACCCCGCGCAACTGCCGGCTGGGAGCGTGAGCTGCGCGCAGCGGCCCTCAGCTTGGTGACGTCCGCCGGACGGCCGTGACCGCGGGCCGGCTACGGCCGGCGGGCATACAGCACGTGGCCCAGCGCCAGCACGCTCAGGCCGAACATCAGCACGCCCAGGGGAACATGGAGCGACGGCACGTGGGCGATGCCCAGCACCACCTGTGCCGAGGCGAGGACGAGGAAGCCGGAGGCGTACAGGATGGGGCGGGGCGATCCGCCGCCCGGCCGCCACGCGAGGATCGCGGCGAGCACGTACAGCATCGACGCGCCGTACATCACGCGCGCTCCCACGCTGTGCAGCACCTCGCCGTGGGACGAGGACAGCAGCATTCCGGCGGTGACCGCCTGGAAGAAGATCGCCGAGGTCTGCAGGACGACAGCGACCTGGAGGAACGTGAGGCTGCGGTGTTCTGCCGTTGTCTGTGTGGCCATGACGCGGTCCCTCTTCTGTCGCACGGGTGCGGATCGGTACTGTCCCGTCAGTCCGACGACCTGGGCCCGTGAACTGTCAGGCGGGGCACCGGCCTGACGAACGGGGCCGGTGTCCCGTCGAAGTGACGAGAGCGGAAGCGGACGGGACGAACCAGGGAGCGGTCGCGAGGATGAGCAGCACCCCATTCCAGTCAGGGCACGACCGGTCCGAGCCGGACCTGAGCGCGGTCGTCGGCGAGCGGCGCCATCTCATCAACCTCGCCTACCGGCTGCTCGGTTCGCTGGCCGAGGCCGAGGACGCCGTGCAGGAGACCTACGCCCGCTGGTACGCGATGTCGCGGCAGCAGCAGGAAGCCATCGAGTCGCCCGGCGCCTGGCTGACGACGGTGGCCAGTCGCGTCTGCCTGGACCTGCTCGGCTCGGCCCGCGTCCGGCGCGAGCGCTACGTCGGCTCCTGGATACCCGAGCCGCTGCCCGACCGTTCGGAGTGGACCGGCGGGCCTGCCGTCGGGGCCGGGGCGGAATCGGCCGACCCCGCCGACCGGGTCACCCTGGACGAGTCGGTGACCATGGCCTTCCTGGTCGTGCTGGAGTCGATGACGCCGGCCGAACGCGTGGCGTTCGTCCTGCACGACGTCTTCCGGTTCCCCTTCCCCGAGGTCGCCGGGATCGTCGGCCGGACGCCGGCGGCCTGCCGGCAGCTGGCGTACTCGGCCCGCCGGCGTGTTCGCGACGCGCGGGACCCGGCGGTGCCGGCTGCCGGACAGGCCGATGTGGTGCGGCACTTCAAGGAGGCCTGGGAGGCCGCGGACATCAAGGCCCTCGTCGGCCTCCTCGACCCCGGTGCCACGATGGTCGCGGACGGCGGCGGGCTGGTCGGCACCGTCCTGCGCCCGGTCGAAGGCGGCGAGCGCATCGCCCAGTACCTGGTCCACATCGCCGCCAGGTCGCCGGGGCTGACGCTCCTGGAGCGGACGGTCAACGGCCGGCCCGGACTGGTGGCCCAGCACTCCGGGGTCACCGTCACCGTGGCGGCGTTCGGCGTCACCGGCGGCCGCGTCACCCGCATCTGGGCGGTCCGCAACCCGGACAAGCTCCGGCCGTGGACGGCGAGCGGATCCGCCTGACGACGCCGCTCAGGCGACGTCCGCGCTGCCCTCGCGGTAGACCTTCGCCGAGGCGATGCGGCCGTCCCTGAGTTCGTAGAAGGCGGCGATGGGGCAGGTGCGGCGCTCGCCGCGGTAGGTGAGGGTCTCGGTCATCTGGCAGGCCGCGCGGTCGCCCGCGGCGATGAGGTCGTGCACCTCCAGCGTGGGGAGCAGCCCGCGCATCGCCTCGTCGAAGAGGCCGGTCAGCGCGACGCGGCCGCGCACCGTGGTGGTGCCGGTGATCCACACGGCGTCGTCGGTGAAACCCGCGAGGAGCGCGTCCAGCTCGCGTGCGTTGAAGGCCGCTACGTGCGCGTGTATCGCCGCCGCGGCGTCAGTGGTGGTCACGGGTACCAGTGTGGCAGGGCCCCGCGGGACCGACCTGGCAGTGGTGGGTGCCCCGGGGGCGGGGGGGGGCGGCCCGGGCCCGCGGGCGGGGGAATTTTAGGTTTAGGGCGGACCAG